>SKQX01000227.1 GCA_007118795.1 Thermoflexales bacterium
GTCAGGTCGTGAGGATGGCGTAGACCTGACAGGTTTACGAGGATGCCTCATAGGACAAAGCGCCGCACGAAGGCAAGCGAGGTGTGCTGGTCTCCGTATCTCAACCAAACCTGTCAGGTCGTAGGGATGCCTTACAGGACAAAGCGCCGCACGAAGGCAAGCGAGGTGTGCTGGTCCCCGTATCTCAACCAAACCGGTCAGGTCGTAGGGATGCCACGCGCGGCAAGAGGCCGGACGAGGGCAAGGGAGGCTCCTGTTCCGGGTGTCTCGGTCAAACCTGTCAGATCGTGGCGTCGGGGGTCTGCTTTAGCCCTGCCGGCGGCTCCAAGCCTCCAACGGGTCCCGCCAGCCCTCCCGGGGGAGCTTGGTCCCGTCAGGGAGGGTCGCCGAGGCCAGCGAGGTGGCCCGGGCGAGCTGCGTGGGCTCGACGAGGGCGTCCTCCAGCACCGCGTCCTGGAGATCAGCGGCCTCGAGCTGGGCGTCCCGTAGGTCGCCGGCCGTCAGCTCCGTGCCGCGCAAGATGGCGCCGCGCAGGTTCGCGCCGAACAGCCCGGCCTCATCCAGCTCAGCATCAGTGAGATCGGCACCGCTCAGGTCGGCGCCCTGCAGCACCGCGCTCTGGAGCTGGGCGCCGCGCAGGTTAGCCCGGCGGAAATCGGCCCCTTGAAGAGGGGCGAACACCAGGTCGATCCCCGCCAGGTCAGCACCGCGCAGGCTTTCGCCAGCGTCCACCTTGTCGAATACTTGTTCAGGCGTCAGTTTCTTCGCCATTGGAAAATCCTTTCTGTCCTCCGCTCATTCCAGTAACGGCACATCGGTAATGGGAGCTTCCCGCGCTGCCGAGGAGCGCCCACTCGCAGGTCGTTTGTGGCCAGCATGGGCGAGACTCTTCGTCGCTGCCGCCGCTGACTCTTTCAGCCGCTGGGCTTCAGCCGCGCCGCTTCTTGCTCCGCTCCTACCAAGAAAGCGCATTCGCTGTGTGAGAGTTGGGTCGTAGGCGAAGACGACCGTGCCCGTGATGAAGGCCCCCTCACGGCCCGGCAGCGCCGGGCTGGCCCTCTCCCCGGGGGGAGAGGGGACACGGCAGCGCAGCCCCGCGGGCCCGGCGCGCTTTCTTCGGTTCAGAGTGGCGCCCAGGCGCCATGGATGCTCTCGGCATGACAGGTGAGGCGGTTTCTTCCCATTCAGAGTGGTGCGGCGGGTGCACCATGGGTGTTCTCAGAACGACAAATGCAGGAGTCGTACTGTCCGACGCGGCGGCACGACGTTCCAGGTCACCGTCAACCGGTGCGTCCGCTTGTCCCGACAATGGGTTGAGGTCCGCGCCGCCAAGAAAGCCGGCGAGGGCCCCCAGCCGCCCTGGTCAGCAGCCCGCGAGTTACGAAGCCTATCAGGGGCAGCCGGTCAATCGATCCCGGCCTCAGCTCGCCGCTTGATCCCCAGTAAGGTCCGCCGCTCCATCACGAAGCTACCCAGTTCCATCACCCCATGGGTGAGCAGCACGTTGGCCAGGCTCGGGGTGTAGTTCACGCGGATGCGGGCGATCAACCGGCTGGTGTCCGCAGCGACCTCATCAATGAACCAGGTCCAACTGGATTCGAACCAGTCCTGCGAGATCTCCTCAGCGGGATCGAAGGGCTGAAACGAACCGGTCTCCACAGCGACATGCAGGACCAACGCCCGTTCGGGCTGGAGGGAGACGACGTTGTAGCCCATGTCGGGTGCGATCTCCACCACGTCTCCCACCTGCAGATGCTGGAGAGAGGGTATGATGCGCTCGGCGGATCGATGCTGGCTTGGACGTCCCGAGCCGTCGTCCACAGAACCGGCGATGCCCATCAGGCGGTGGACCCAGTCGTAGCTGTACCAACCGGCCCGTTGGTGCCCGATCTGCAGCAGCCAGGGCCACACCTCGGCGGCCGACGCACGAATCGTGACCGCATGGGTGGCCTCCATCCTGGGATGAGGCACCAGCTCGTCGCCGGGCAGGGTCCGCTCCACCTCGGCGTCCGTCGCGCCCCAGGTGAGGATCCGCGGACGGAACTCGAGCAGGTATCCGCCGGCCACGGCCGCCCCAAAGATTGCCCCTCGCGTCAGCTGGGACAGTCGCTTCCTATCTACCATACTTCCCCCTTAGAACAAGCCCCGCAATATGAGCAACATGCCCAGAATCATAAGAGGGATACCCACCACGGCGCCAATGACCGTCAAGCTGAGCAGCGTCCCCAGGATCAGCAGCACCAGCCCCAGGATGACGCCGAGCACGCGTCCAGTAAGCCCCAGGACGAGCGCGATGAGCCGCCAGATGGCGTAGAATGGCCAGAGCAACATGGGCACGTCCTTCCAGCTGGTCTTCTTGGTCACTTTGTCCTCCTCGATCCAGCTATGCCTCGGTTATCGGGCGCGCTCGACCGCAACCCTACCGTGGCGCTCCCCGGGCCCGAGATCCGCCCTCGTGTCATCTCGAGCGCAGCGACGGATCTCCCTCGCTGCGGTACTAAGTAACTCCAGACGAAAGGCGAGTTACTTCCATTCTGAGTGGTAATACCATGGATCACCAGGAATGCAAGGCGGGGGGCTCCTTGCTTTCTGACTAGTGCGTGGATTGGGGCCCGCTGCGCGACCTCGGGAAGCCAGGCATCATTGGGCAATCGCGGGTGGAAGGGGTGGCGACGGCGGAGGTTCCTCGTCGCTGGCGCTCCTACCAGGAAACTGTCAACGATTACGAGGGAGGGATTGGACATCAAAGCGGCAGGCATTTCTATCCGGAGTTGCAAGTCATAGGTTACAGGTTGAAGGTTGAAGGTTGCGGGTTGCAGGCGGAAGGGGGCATTATGGGCGCGTGTTGGAATGAAAGGTGTTGGGAAAGGCCTCATCGGAACCTCACCCCTACTCCGCGCCGCTACCCATCACTCGCTCGTAGACGGCCTGGGTCTCGGCGGCGACGCGATCACAAGAGAACCGAGCGGCCTGTGCACGCCCGCGCTGGACCAACTCTTCCTGTAGCTCCGAATCGCTGAGGAGGCGGCGGAGGGTCCCCACTAGCGACTCCTCACTCTCCGGGTCGAAGTAGAACGCGGCGTCGCCGCCCACCTCGGGAAGAGAGGAGGTCCCACTGCAAGCCACCGGCGTGCCACAAGCCATGGCCTCCAACACGGGCAGCCCGAAGCCCTCATACAGGCTGGGAAAGGCGAGCGCCTGGGCGCCGGTGTAGACCGCGGGGAGATCCTCGTCGGGCACGAATCCCGGCAGGCATACCGCGTCGCGGACCGGAGAGGCCTGCAACGCAGCGAAGAAATCGCCATACAGCCAGCCGCGCCGGCCGACGATCACCAGGGCCTCGGTCAACTCCTCGCGATGGAGGGTTTCGAAGGCCGCGAGCAACCGAAGGAGGTTCTTCCGCGGCTCGATGGTCCCGACGAAGAGGAGGTAGCGGTCAGGCAGCCGGTATCGACCTCGCACGGCATTGACGCGCTCCGTCGGCTCTGGGCGGAACCGGGAATCCGCCGCCTCCGGGACGACTGTGATCCTGTCGGGGCCGACGCCGTAGGCGGCCGAAAGGTCGCGGCGCGTGCACTCAGAGATGGCGATGATGTGGTCGGCCCGCCGGCAGAAGAGGGGCAGGGCCAGATTGAGGTACCAACGATTCAACCGCTTGTGATGCGCGGGCAGATGGCGGAAGATCAGGTCGTGGACGGTGAGCACGGTAGGCATGGTGCGGAGGGGAAGGAGTAGATGTTCGGTGGCGTGGAAGAGAGACCCCCCGGGCAGCAAGCGGTCGAAGCCGATCCCGGCCAGCTGGCCCAGCCAGACGGCCATGCGCCAGGGCTTGTACGCCAGTGACACGGTCCGAGCAGGCAGATGGTCCAGGTCGGATAGGGGTTCGATCCCGCGCTCGCGGTTGTAGAAGAGGCCATAGCGGTTTTGGCTCTCCCCCGCGCCTCCGCCGCGGCCCACCAGAGCCCTGGTGAGGCTCTCCGCATAGCGGCCCAGACCCGCGCGACGGTGGACCGCTGCAGAGACGTCGATGTAGATCATGGCTCCCTCATCCATTCCCCACCATCACCGCACCCAGGGTCCGATTTGGGAGCAGCTCTCGCCCGGCGCGCCCAGACACATCCAGGGCATAGCGGCCAGGGAACCGGCTCGCCTACTCACGGCTCGAGGAGGCCCGGTAGACGTGGGCCACCCGCTGGACCACGGTCACCGCCGAGAGAATCGCCAGGGCCCAGACCAATACGGTGAACAGCCGCAGGGCGGAGAGCACGGCGATGAGGAGGATGCGCTCCATGCGGGTGACCAGGCCGACTTTGCAGGAGAGGCCCAGGGCCTCGGCCCGGGCCCGCGTGTAGCTGACCATCAGGGCGGCCACCAGAGCCACCAGGAGCAGGCCGACCTCGAGGAGCAGCCCCTCCTGGTAGCGGTGCACGGTCAGCCCGAGGATCAGCACCGCGTCGGAGAAACGGTCCACCGTTGAATCGAGGAAGGCGCCGAAGGGGGTGTCTTTCCCGCCGGCGCGGGCCACGGCGCCGTCTAGCGCATCCAAGGGTGCCACGACGAGCAAGAGCAGGCCGCCCCAGCGGCCGCGGCCCAGGGCGAA
>SKQX01000153.1 GCA_007118795.1 Thermoflexales bacterium
ACCCAGTGCCACGCTCAACGCCGGAAGCTCGCCGCTGAAGACACTGATGATCAGGAGGACGGCAACCACATAGCCCGCGAATCTGATCCCCTGCCTGATACTGAACCGCGTCCGTTTGTCCTCGACCCGCCCCCTGATCCAGCGCTGCAGCAGTCGCACCACCACGGCGATCAGCACCAGCCCGATTACCGCCGTGACCAGCTGACCCACTATCGGATGGGTGAGATACTCCAGAACCTGCTCGTTCACAATACCCTCCGCTTCCTATCCGTCCGCTAGCTGCACAGCGCGGTGCTGTCCATCGCCCGGAGACCGGCACCCGCACGGCAGCAGGCACCACCGTGCCTCCACCGGTCGCTCCGCACCACTCCGCCTGCCGGAACGAGACGCACAAGACACGTGCCCGGCAGCGCGCAAGTGGACTCTACAATACGCCCGGCGGACTGTCAAGCAAGGGGCCGGCGGCGACCCGCGTGGCTCGCACGCCCGTCGGTACGGATCTCTTCCATTCCAGCGCCCGTGGCAGTCGCTTGCCGGCAAACCGAGTCGGATGGGGTTCTCGTCAGGGCGCGCCGCGGCCACCTCCCGCCATAGGGAGCCAGGGCCGAAGCAGAAGAGACGTGGTCCGCACATCGTACCTCGGGAGCAGCTTCTGAGCTACCAGCTCCCGGTTGACCAGGAGCACGACCAGCGACACGCCTTGAACCAGATAGCGACTGACGCCCAGCCCCACCGCGATTCCCTCGGCGTCGCCTCCGTAGAGGAAGGGCCCCAGGGACAGGTTGAGGGGGTCGACCAGCAAGCTTAAGAACGTCAGGTAGTAGACCCCCACCCTGGCGAGCCCCATGAGGGAGCGATTCGCCCCCTCGCCAAGCCACAGCAGCCCCAGACCCAGCGCTACTGTCACCAGGTTGCTCGCTCCAGAGATGACGGCCCATCGAGCCCCGCTGCGGCCCTCAACCGGCGTCCGGAACAAGACCTCGACTCCGGCGGGTACTCCTATGCCGCTGACCACCAGGGAAACCGGGCGAACGCCCTCCAGCTCGCCGTACATGGCGGCTGTTGCCGCGTGAACGCCCTCGTGCAACCCTAGCAGCACCACGAACGCCAGCAAGAAACCGGCCCATCTCTTCATCGGACCCCTCCCTCACCACCGTCTTGATGTCGGTCGAGCGGGCCGACGCCGGTCCACACGTACTAATCGGTCTGTTGCCCGACGGCCCTCAGCCGCCCTGCCCCAAAGCCCATCCCATACGTGTTGATAGCGGCTGGCCGCTCAACCGGCGTACCTCGGCATCCGCCGCCTAAAGAACTCGGGAGTCGCCAGCTCGGGAATCCAGGCTCCGCCTGAGGTGAGCGCCAGCGAACCTTCTCCGAGCGTTAAAGCGGACCGGCTACTCCTCGCACCGGTCACCGGAGGACCTGGTCGATCGGGTGCCACCGAATGAACCGGACACCCCGATGATGAACCCAAAGTCATACCACCGCCCATTGTTGTTCACCTCGTAGATCCGAACGTCAGGGTTGAACAAGCTGGCGACGAAGGTGATGGGACAGATCATCCCGTGCCACAGGCCTGCCCAGAAGCCCGCAGGCTCGGCTTCGGGGAGCGAGTACTTGGAGTTAGGACCGGCCACAGCGAATCTGTTAGGCATTGCTGACCTCCTTCAGATATGGCGTCGGGGCGCAGACACCATGAGCTTGTTCCGCGCCCGTCGACCAGACCATGTCCCGCAGGCGCGGCCGCTGAGCCGCCGCGGGCCCACATTCGTTTCTTCCCTGGTCCCTTCCCGCGCCGAGGCAGACCCGGGGCTCCATTCCCTCACAACCCCTGGCGCGAACTCGAAAATAACGTCGCCGCCCGCTCTGGCGGAGGCAACCCGCGCAGCCTTATACAACCGATGGGTCCCCACCCAGATCTTCACCGCCTCCATCTCCCGGCCCAGAGCCTTCAGCGCCTCGACGACCGCGCGCCCCACCCCACGGCCCCGGTGCGCGGGTGCGACCTCCAGCTCGTAGAGCAGGACCATGGGCCGCTCGCCTTCGATCCGTTCCAGCACGTCGGCGACGAGAAGACTGACATAAGAGTCTTGGTCACGGGCCACCAACAGCACGTTCCTCTCATCTGCCAGAAAGGCCGAGAGATGGTCCCCGCCAAACGCACCGGCCGCTGATCCGCTGTTCACGACTGCCGCCCCTGCATATGCTTCTTCGACGTCACCTGGGCCGAGCCGACGAATCTCCACGCGCATCCGTCACCACCAGGCAACCCACGACCCCCCGGCGATGATCCGTCTCGCGCTGAGCTGATCCCAGCGGGCGGCCCAGCTTGCTCACGAGCCACGCAGGCCTTGTGTCAGGTACGCGCCGCCCACTATCAGGAGCACGATCCCGGCAAACAGCAATGTTGGGGAGGACCGTTGGGTGACCACCGCGAGGATGAAGAGGACACCCGCGATCAGGTTCACCACGGCCAACGTAATCTCCTTGGGCATACTACCCCCATGATGCGCTATTGCGGGCTGCCGAGCCTGCCCTGCTCGACCAAAGGATGGCCCTTTTGCAGACCTCCTCTGCTTGCAGACCTACTCTGCTTGCAGACCTACTCTGCTTGCAGTCCTACTCTGTCCAAACACCTGGGGCCGCCCCGACCACCCCTTGCAGGAAACGGAGAGTTGATGCAGAATAGGGGTGTGAGTGCGTGGGTCAACCCCCTGATTGGATCGACTCAAACAACTAACCAGGCATCCTGAAGGCTGTTCACGACCCACGCATAAGTCGAACGTCTTCAAGCAGACAGCGTCCAGATCCGGGGAGATGAAGCTGACCATCGAAACCCCTCAGAGCCTCCACAGGTGTCTCCAGCCCGGGTGCCAGCCGAAGTGTCCAGCAAGCAAGCATCCGAATCCCGGGCGGTGAAGCTGATCTCCCAGGACGCTCAGGAGTCCCTGCCAGCATCTGCTGTCTTCCGGCAGACCCACGGTTCGCCGCTGCTCCTAATGGATTCTGCCCATGAACGTCTTTCTGTCAAGTGACAGACCGGGATCCGGCGCGCGGCTGCCTGAGCCGGTCTTCGCTCCGGAGCCCACCATCCCGCGCCCGGCACCTGGGCGCGGGGGTCCCTGCCCCTGCCGGTAATGGCTTCACAGGAGACCACCGATCCTGCTCCGGCAGCACCCGGGCCTACCCCGACCGCTGCATACCGTTGGGATCGCTGGTCCAGCTGCCTGCCCAGGTGGTCAGAGAACACGAGGAGGTAGAATGTCGACGACGCAAGCCAAGCTGGAGCACCAACGCGCCTTCTGGCGACGGGAGAACCACGACCGCCCCGTCGTCGGCTTCACGGGCAGTTACTTCTCCACCGACACCATCCGGATGCTCAAGCGCAAGGAGGGTCGGCTCACCCCCAACGACATCGACGCAGACCGCTTTCTGCAGGACTGCGCCTCCCGGTTCGACGCCTGGCATGGCTGCACCGGCGATCTCTTCTGGACGGCCGATGTGCTGTGGCGATTTCGCTGGCTTGCTGGAGCTGTCGGCCAACCCCTGCGCGCCAGCGGCGATTCCATCTGGGCCGATCCCATCCTGGAGGATTACAGTCAGATCGATCGACTGGCGGTGAGCGAGGACAACGAGTGGATTCAGGCGCTCTGGAAGCTCACCGACGCCGTTGTGGAGCAGGCAGCCGGTCGCTATCCCGTCGGCGCCAATCTGTTCGCGGGCCCGCTGACGACCCTCGTCGACGCGCGCGGCGCCCAACAAGTGGCCCTCGGCCCTTCGCTTTGCTCAGGCCAAGCCTCTACGACCGCCCGAGCCAGGTTGAGCGGGCCATGGAGATCCTGACAGAGACCTGGGCCCGATTGGTCTCGGCGCAGTTCGAGAGACTACCTGGCTGGCACGATGGGTACGCCAGTACCGAGCGCTTCATCTGGGCGCCCGGGCCCGCCATCGAGTTCAACGAGGACCCCGCTTTCATGTTCTCCCCGCAGTTCCATCGGCGGTTCGTCCTACCCTCCCATCGCGAGTTGATCCGCCACGTCGAGTACGCGTTCATTCACCTCCATTCGACCCAGCTGCACACCCTCGACAACCTGCTGGAACTGGATGAGCTGCGGGCGATCGAGCTGACACCGGATCACGGTGCATCCATTCCCGACCTGATCCCGGTCATCTCCAGGATACAGGCAGTCAAGCCAGTCATCGTCCACGCCTACATGTCGGCTGACGACATGCGGATGATCATCGAGCAGGTGAACCCGGAGGGGCTCTGCGTCATCGGCCGCGCTGACACGCCAGAGGATGCTCGCCGCCTCCAGGACGCGGTATTGGGCTGACGCCGGGGGGCCTGCTGGCGGGTGACGGGAATCCTGAGACACCCTCGAGCCAGGAAAAAAGATCCGATGAACAGTCGTGAACGAGTGATCGCAGCCTTGGAGTTCACGGGACCCGACCGGGTGCCGATCATGCACCGTACCCTGCCCGGCGCCTTTCGGGTCCACGGTCAGGCGCTCCACGCCCTGTATCACCGCCACCCCAGCGACGTGATGCTGTCGCCGACCCTTCGTGCCCCCTTCGCCTTTCCGCGCCAGGTGGGTG
>SKQX01000147.1 GCA_007118795.1 Thermoflexales bacterium
GCGGATGTGAAAGGTAATGCTCGCGTTCAAGGGGTTGATGGGCAGGTGGCCCTGGGTCAGGTGGCGGGCAACCTGACGGCTGAGGGGTTGCAGGGGGGGCTGGAAACCGGGAAGGTAAGGGGAAACGTCAGGTTGGGACCGCCTTTTCAGCCGGCGATGGGCTATCGGCTGAGTGCCGGCGGCAACTTGACCGTCAAGGTGCCTGCCGATGCCAGTCTCCGTTTGGCCGTGAGCACCCGTGGTCACGTCGATTTCGATATCTCCGGCTTGGAGCTGAAGCGTGAAGAGGGTGAGATTCGAGGGACCCTGGGTGACGGAGCGGCGAGGCTAGAAGGCAACGTGAGAGGGAATCTGTCCCTTCGGCAGGCTGGCAGGCCGGACAAGTTGGAGGGCGGCGCTGGCCTTGAGGATCTTGGCGCGCACATCGAGTGGCAGGTGAATGAGGCGCTGGCTCAGATGGCCAGTCGCCTCGAGGCCAGCCTGGGCCGGGTCGACCCGGAGGCCGTCAAGCGACGGGTGGAGCGCACGACCGAGGAGGCTCGCCGCAAGGCCGAGCGCGCGGCCGAGCAGGCGCGGCTTCGAGCTGAGCGGGCGGAACGGCGCTGGGAGCGGGCCAGTGGGCGGAAAGCACGTCCCCCGGAGGCTGCCACAGACGAGGAGAGGCTCCGCGTCCTGCGCATGGTGGAGCAGGGGAAGCTGACCCCGCAAGAAGCCTCGGAGATCCTAGCTGCCCTTGAGAGTTAGTGACCACGGCTTAGCTGCGCACGCTGACAGCTAGATGAAGGCTCTCCGACGTCAGTTCGGGCGCATGGGTGGGCTGGGCCGCAACGCCAAACTATTCCTGGCGATGACGGCGCTGAGCGGGTTCGGAAGCGGGATCTTCCGGCTGTTCTTGAACCTGTTCGTGTTGGCACGAGGGAATGATCAGGTGTTCCTCGGCGCGTTGATGTCCCTGGAAAGCCTGGCCGCCCTGGGTTTGGGGCTGCCCATGGGGATTGTGGCTGACCGGCTGGGAAGGAAGCGATCCTTTCTCCTGGGCTTACTGCTTTATACGGTGGGGGTGCTGGTCGTGGTGCTCTCTCCGCTGGACTGGCCTTTGATGGCGGCTGCGCTGGTTTGGGGTGCTGGCGATGCGATCTATATGGCAGCAGGCCCGGCCTTCATGGCCGAGAATGCGTCCGCCGAGGAGCGGGCGACCCTGTTCAGCACGCGAATGGGGTTGATGATGCTGGTGGGCTTCGCAGGCAGCCTCATCGGTGGGCCTATGCCGTCCTGGTTTGGCTCCATGTTGCGACAGCCAGCCGAAAGCGTCGTTGCCTATCGCGCCACGCTCCTTTTGGCCGTCGGGGTCATGACGTTGTCGCTGATACCGCTTTTGATGCTTCGAGAGCAGCGAGGAGGGCCGGGAGCCGATGATGACCGTCTGGTCCTCTCCTTCCGGTCCTTGGTGGCGCGCGCGGACGTGTGGAGACTGCTCCTGCCACAGTTGGTCATAAGCCTCGGGGCCGGACTCCTGATTCCGTACTTGAATATCTTCTTTAAGCAGCGATTTGGCATCAGCGACAGCTTGCTCGGTCTGGCCTTCGGCGTATCTCAGCTGGGAACGGGGCTGGCGACACTGCTGGCGCCCATTGCTGCCGAGCGGTGGGGCAACGTGCGCACCATCGTCGGCACCCAACTGGCGTCGCTCCCCTTCTTGATAGCGCTGGGTTTCGTGCCCGTCCTCCCGGTGGCGGTGGGTGCCTTCTGGGCGCGGGCCACGCTGATGAACATGGGGAACCCCCTATATACCGCTTTCGCTATGGAGCAGGCCGAGGAGAACGAACGCGGCAAGCTGGGCGCCATGCTGGGGTTGACATGGTCGGTTGGCTACGGCCTGGGACCAGGTATCAGCGGTCTTGTGCAGCGGAGTCTCGGTTTTCCGCCCCTCTTCTTGGCTACGGTTGCCACCTACCTGGTGGCATCGCTGATGCTGCAGACGTTCTTCGGTGGCTCTGAGCGGGCATACGGACTGGGTTCGCTGCGTAACGCCCCGGGGACGGGGGCAAGCCGCTCTGAGGGGTAAAGAGGAATGCGGTGTGCCCCCCGGGCAGTTGATGTCGGTCTATCGTCCCTCAGAAGGCCGCTGGGCACGTCTAAACGCTTGGGAGGAGGGTGATGAACGGCGAACGCCTGCGTATCTTGGAGTTGATCGAGTCCGGTGACATCAGTGTTCAGGAAGGGGTGGAGCGGCTCGAGGACTTGTCGTCGGAGGAGTCAGCGACGGTTCTTGATCGATTCAAGAGCGGCGACCAACCATTGGGGGATCAAGGACTGGATGAAGGACTACCGGTCGAATCACCCGTTCCGCCGCTTCTCCGGTGGGTTTGGCGGGGAGTGTTCGGCTTCGGGGTCGTGGTTATGGCGGTGGGCGGGCTGTTGCTAGCCCGAGCCTATGGTCCCGCCGACGCCCCCGGGTTAGTCTGGGGTTGGGTATTGTTCACGCTCGGCGTCATCGTGATGCTGCTCGGATGGTGGCTCCAGCGCGCCCGCTGGCTCTACGTGCGGGTGCACGAGCGAGATGGAGAGAGGTTTGTGATCGTGCTACCTATACCGCTCCTCTTGCTCGCTCTGGGCCTGCGGCTGGCCCGCCGCTTCGTGCCTCAGATTGAGGAAACGGGGGCGGATCAGCTAGTCTTCACCCTGCGCGAGGAGATCCGGGAGGGGCGTCCCTTTTTCATCGAGGTCAATGATGAGGATGGCGATGAAGTGAGGATTGGCATCTACTAGGAGGTGAGTGGAGTGGTTGCAGCGGAAGAAAGACTGAGAGTGCTTCAGATGCTGGAGGACGGGAGAATCACCCCGGAGGACGCTACATCGCTGCTCAGAGCTCTCGGACAGCGGCAGGAGGCTGGTCGCCGTGCTCGTCCGGTCGGCACCGAATCCCGCTATCTCCGGATCCGGGTGACGGACCTGACCACAGGTACGGCAAAGGTCAATGTGAGTGTGCCTCTCGGCCTGGTGAGTGCGGGTCTGCGGATAGCGGAGCGCTTTGCACCGGATTCCGCGGACTTCGACTTTCAGGATCTGGAAGGGATGATCGACAGCGGTGCAGAAGGGAAGCTCGTTGAGGTGATGGACGCTGAGGACAATGAGCGGGTGGAGATCTACGTCGAGTAGAGTCGGGCTCAGTCGATCGCGTTGAGGCAGTCAGCGATGGCCGAGCGGCGATCGAGGGAATCAGGTTGCCTGTTCCACCAGGCTAGGAACTCAACGTTACCCGCCGGGCCCCGCAGCGGCGAGGGCATTAGACCGGACAACCTGAGGCCAAGCGAAGCCGCCTCCTTGAGCACCTTCTGAAGCACTTGTCGGTGGATGGCTCGGTCGCGCACGACACCACCTTTTTCGACGTGGTGGGGCCCCGCCTCAAACTGTGGTTTGATCAACGCGACCACCTGGCCGTCAGACGTGAGCCAGCGCACCGCTGCTGCGAGGATCAGGTCTAACGAGATGAAAGACACATCGATGGTGATTAAGCTCACAGGTTCCGGAAGGCTCTTGAGATAACGGGCGTTGGTGCGCTCCATGACAGCCACGCGCGGGTCGTTGCGCAGTTTCCAGTGGAGCTGGCCGTATCCGACATCGATGGCATAGACGCGCCGGGTCCCGCGCTGGAGAAGACAGTCGGTGAAGCCCCCCGTGGATGCACCTACATCGGCAGCCACCAGACCACGCACCCTGATTTCGAACTGATCGAGGGCTGCCTCCAGCTTCTCTCCCCCGCGGCCCACATAGGGTGGCTTGGCCTCCAATGTGAGCTCCGCTTCCTCCGACACCATAGTGCTGGCCTTGAGGACCAGCTGGCCGTCGATCCGGACCTCCCCGGCCTGGATCAGACGCTGAGCCTTGTTGCGGCTCTCGGCCAACCCCTTCTCTGTGATCATCACGTCGAGACGTTTCTTGACCATGGTCGCTAACAGGATACTCCATAAGCGATTCGCACGCAAGGGCACCTGACGGCGCGATTGTCCAGTCGCGGGTAGATAGGGGCTGCCGCGCATGGACCGATGCCCGAACTCGCGGAAGCGAGCCGGGTTCTGGTCGGTGTCCAAAAAAGCGACCGCTGGGCTCTGCTTGATGGACGCCATCCGCGTGCTAGCCACCAGCCACATTCATCCCCACACTGGCTCATACCGTCGTGGTACCCGGGATCGAACGACCACGCCCGGGGCCCTTTGGGCTGGCTCCCAACGATGAAGCGGGAGTGGCACGTAGCCGCCACCCTCGGTCGCTCAGTTTCGCCGGCTCGGATCTCCTCTCTGGGTATCACATGGTGATACCCAGGGGATACTCAACCAGGGCGGCGTCATCCGGCTCAGGGGCCTTTGCTGCTCCTGCTGCGCTGGCTTCGCGGCCCAGGAGCAAGGGTTTTGGCACCAGAGACCTTTGAGGTTTCGATTGACACCTCGCAGCACGCTTTTCTGTGCCCGCTGAAGGCGTTTTCGGGTCTTGTGAGGCCGCGCGAAGACCTCAAGGGTCTAAAACAAGTGCGCTGGCCTCGCGGCC
>SKQX01000240.1 GCA_007118795.1 Thermoflexales bacterium
AGCGAAGCGATCAAGGTGCCGAGTAACACGAGGCCCTGTTCGGTGTCATCCCTTGCCAGCGCATCGTGACACTGATCCAGGATCTCCAGCAGATCACGATCCCCGAAGATGGAAGCAGATAATCGCTGCCTCAGATCCGTCAGCACCTGGGCACCGCTCGAACCCAGACCATCCCCCAGGTGTCGCAGAAGGTGGATGAAGTGATGCTCCTCTCCCACCATCCGGGCCAGGGCCAGGGCAAGCTCCAGGCGGGACCGCTCGTCTCCGCTGTCGCGAAGGAGGCCCAGCACCTGATCGGCTGCTTCCGTGGCCTGAAGCCGGCCCAGAGCTGATGCATAGGCGATCTGGAGGCCCTCATCTGTCTCGCTCCTCAAGCGCCGTACGAGGACTCGCTGGGTCTCAACGGCTCCGAGTGTCGCCAGCGAACGAGCGGAGTGGGCCCTTACCGAGCGGTAGTCCGCGTCCAGGCCGCGACGGAGCGGTGCGATGGCTCGCGCGTCGCCCATTCTACCCAGGCCCCAGGCTGCCATCACCCGGAACGCTGGGTCAGTGCTCTCCAGGGTGTCTATCAGGGCCTCGAGCAGGCGGTCATCGGGGTCCATCCGCGCGATAGAGATGATAGCCTCGAAACGGACATTGAACCGGGGGTCCGACAGGGCCTCCAGGAGCTCGTCTACGGTGAAGGGGCTCTTGGCCAATCCAAGACCCTCGGTCGTGGCAACGACGGCTGTTTCGTCCTTAGCGCGATGGTAGCGGATCAACGAGCCCATCGCCAGGATGGGATTCCCGTGCAGGAACATCCCCGCGAACTCTCTCACACCGACGGCGCTCTCGGCCTGCAGCCTGGCCAGCGGCACGAGCCCGATCACCCCCAACACAACAGCGCCGGCGAATAGCGGGAAGTACGGGCCGATACCAACACCGAGGATCTCGAGGGACACTCCCTCCGACAAGTCCAGGATCCGACCGCTAGTCACGTTGCTGAGGCCGCCAACCAGCCCGACCCAACCGTAGTACAGGGCCATGTAATCTGATCGATGGGCACGAGGCACCAGGCCTGTATAGAGCAAGCGACCCGCGCCCACGGCCCAGGCCATCGTAGCCAGACCGTCGATGACTGAAATGCCCAAAGCTATGTGGAGGCTCCAAACCGACTCTCGCGGGACGAGCAGCCACATGATGGGGAGCACGACCCGCACGTAGACCCCGCTGAGCATGATCGGCTTGCTTCCGTACCGATCGGCAGCCCAACCCCATAGGTAGCTCGACATCAGACCACCAAACAGGGCTCCGGACTGGAGCCACACTGTATTCCCCGGGCTAAGCCCAACCTGCTCTCGCATAAACAAGGGAAGGAATGAGGCCACGGGCCCTGTGTTCAGAACGATGAGAGCCACCCCTATGAGGTAGAGCACAAAATCTCGGTCCCGAAGCACGTCAGCGAACGCGCGGGCACGGCCTTTCTCCTCCCGAGCGATGACATCGGGTCCTCCCCCCGGAACGTAAGCGAACAGCCAGACAGCGATTACTCCGAAACCAACCCCCACACCCATCAGGAGTACGAATCCACTCAGGCCGTGCGAAACATCCATGACGTACTTAGCGCCGGTCAGCGCCAGGAACCCCACCGCCGTGGAGACCGCCTGATTCACCGCTGAGTATTTGCCCCGGACTGCATCGGGAACATACTCCTGTGTCCAGGGGTAGAGCGCCGTCATGCCGACAGACCGCGTAAGCGAGAAAAGCACGACGATCAAACTGACGTAGACCAGAGCGGCACTCTCCCCGTAGGTGGACAGAACCCAGGGAGTAAGCAGGATGAAGAGGGTAGTTGCCTTCCTAGCCGCGAAGAAGACCAGGAATGTGCGCTTGTAGCCGATGCGCGCGATGCTCGGGGCAATAGCAAGCGCGATGACCGCTGCGAAAGGGACAAAGGAGAGAAGATCACCGATCCGCGATTTGCTCAGACCGAGCTCGCTCAGGAAGAGAACGAACACAGAACCAAGCAACGTGAGTTGCACGAACACGGAGTTGAAGGCCCAGGCAGCCACACTCCAGGGCAGCGCGCGCATCTTCTCAGCATTCGTCGGTTCTTCGGTCATCGTCCCTACACTATGATAGTCGAGCAGCATCCGGCACGATCAGCTGCTGGGCAACAAAGAGCAGATTGGCTCTCCACAACGGCACCAGGCCACCGACGCCCTGTTCAGAGTCACCATCGTACTGCCTACCCGACCTTCGATACAGCTGATACAGCAAGTCGACGCAGGACGAATTCTACTACTGATTGTGATAAGAACAAGAGTCACATCACACTTCCAGCTCCCGATAGGTCGACGAAGCTGTCGTGCTCATGCCTTGGCCGCGGCACGACTCGAATCGCCTGTCTCTTCCGCTAGCCGGGCGAGCGCGTCAGTGGAACTCCCTATAGGCCATCGGCTCGGCGCTTGACTATCAGGGCAGCTATGTTATCATCGACCCAAGATGAGCTGAGGTTGGGAGAGAAAGAGTTCCAGACCCTTGATCAGGCTTGGACGTCCTCGCTTCTGATCCAGCTCTGTCGCGAGCCGTTTGGATTAGCAGAATAAGCAAAGGAGTAAGAATCACGATGTTTGAACTGGACATTCAGGACAACACGGACCCGGAATGGCAGGCAGATACCGAAGGAGAAACCACCGAGGTTGAGGCAGAAGCAAGCGACGCGGACGTCATTGCCGAAGCCGAGACCGAAGAGGCAGTGCCAGTCGAGAAAGAGGAAGAACCCGAAGAGGAGGGTGGCCGGGTGACCGGCACCGTGAAATGGTTCAGCAACCCCAAAGGCTACGGCTTCATCTCCCGCGACGGGGGAGAAGACGTCTTCGTCCACTACTCCGCCATTGAGGGTGGAGGATTCCGTTCGCTCAACGAGGGTGAGCGGGTGGACTTCACCATTGAGCAGAGTGACAAGGGGCCCCGCGCCGCGAACGTCAAATCCCTTGAGGAAGACACCGGCTGGTTCTAGTCAGCTGGCTGCACCGAGTTTCATCTCGAGTTCCTTAGCTGGATTTCACTCTCGACGTTGCGCTGGAGTAGCAGCCATCCCGGGGCAGATCTCTGGGATGGCTCTCGTTTCGTCTCTGCCCCCGGCTACCCATCATTTCTTGTCCACACTCGCAGCATCGTCCCAGGGCGGAGGTATCGGCAGTATTCCCCCCGGCGCGACTGGGGATCACAGCGTCATCGCAGGGGTAGGACCTCGACTCCGCCCGGGATGACCCATGCGACACATACCGGGTTTGATAGAGCGAATTCTGCTCACCGATCCTTATCTGGTCAATGAGACACTGGAGATGTCCATATGAGCAACCGCGTTGTGATCACCGGGATAGCAGCTATGACCCCCTTGGGTCTCACCTGGGACGAAACCTGGCAAGGACTCCTGGCGGGACGCTCGGGCGTTGGCCCGATCACTCAGTTCGACGCGTCCGATTCCCCCGTGCGAATCGCCGGTGAGATTCGCGGCTTCGAGCCCCA
Organism: Thermoflexales bacterium; assembly: GCA_007118795.1. GTDB lineage: Bacteria > Chloroflexota > Anaerolineae > B4-G1 > B4-G1 > SKLM01. Next base: position 3,514 of record SKQX01000240.1, read on the forward strand.
GAGACACATCGATCGTAAAGAAGCGCGGCGAATGGCAAGGTGCTCTCAGGTCAGTGTCGCTGTAGCGCAGGCAGCCCTGGCCAATGCCGGACTGGAGCTGCCCTTGCAGGACGGAGATCGGACGGGGGTACTCGTGGGAACGGCCCTGGGCGGATTCGAACAAAGCGTCATCACGATTGATGCCCATCGCTCCAAGGGATGGGGCCGGGTCAACCCCTTCAGTGCCATCGCTATGTTGGCCAACATGCCCGCCCATCATGTAAGCTGCCTAGCCGGGGCTACGGGCCCCATCAGTACGGAGGTGGCAGCTTGTGCGTCGGGGACCCAAGCTATCGGACAGGCCGCCGGATTTATCCGTCTCGGGGCAGCCGACGTGATGGTCTGTGGAGGTGTGGAAGCGCTGATCCACTTCGCCCCGATCACGAGCTTCTGCGCGATGCGAGCCCTATCCACTCGCAACGATGACCCCGCGCGAGCCAGCCGCCCGTTCGACGCAGATCGCGACGGGTTCGTCTACAGTGAGGGATGCGCGATCCTGGTGCTCGAGTCCCTGGAACACGCTTCGGCGCGGGGGGCCCTAGTCCGGGCTGAGGTCCTCGGCCACGCCTCTTCGTCGGATGCCTATCACGTGGCACAGCCCCATCCCGAAGGAGAAGGAGCCGTCGGCGCCATGCGCCGCGCCCTGATCGACGCAGAGCTGACGGCCGCCGATGTCGACTACATCAACGCGCACGGAACCAGCACACCCATCAATGATGTGGTCGAAACCCTCGCCATCAAGGAGGTATTCGGCCGCCAAGCCTACGGCATTCCCATCAGCTCAACCAAGTCCATGATCGGACACGCCATGGGAGGCGCGGGAGCCATTGAGGCAGCTGTTTGCGTCGCGACCCTGGAACAGGGCGTCATCCACCCTACCATCAACCTGGAAATCCCGGATTCCCAGTGTGATCTGGACTACGTACCCGAGAAGTTGCGGAGCGCCGACGTACGAGTCACCCTTTCCAACTCCTTTGGTCTGGGAGG
>SKQX01000180.1 GCA_007118795.1 Thermoflexales bacterium
CCGACGTTTCCCGGGGCCTGCAGCGGGCCAACGGGCGCCTCCTTCCCTTCGGGATCTTCCACCTCCTGCGCGACGCCCGCCGGACGAACTGGATCTGCCTCAATGGCATGGGCATTACCCCTGAATATCAGGGCCTTGGAGGTAACGCCCTCTTGTACTCCGAGATGGCAAAGACGGTCAAGGGCGCTTTCGATTTCGAGCACGCGGAGCTGACCCAGGTCGCCGAGTCGGCAGTGCAGATGAGACGCGATCTGATCAACCTGGGCGCGCAGCCCTACAAGAACCATCGGGTTTACAGGCGGTCGCTATGACCCCAGCCCAGGTTCCTTGCCAGGGCCTGCAACCCGCTGGGAAACACCTTGTTGAGACTGCCGGCTCCCCGTCCTTCGGATTCTGACGTGGGACCAGCCCCGCCTTGACCGTCCCTGAGATGCGGTACGGTTGACACACCTGGTCATCGTGCTACAATCCCATCGTGCACCAACGGTGCACCGTCCGGTCGATCCGCGCGCTGCTTCGCAGGTCCAGCGAAGAGGTAGGCGCGCTTTTTTGGGTATGGGATCGCGGGGCGTCCGGGTTTACACCCGTGTGTCGTCGCCCAGCGGCGGAGTTCACAGCCCGACCCCTCGCGCGGCGGCTCAGTTCACCAAGGGCAAGAAGAAGGAGCAGAAAGGTTGAACCAGACCTACTCAGACATCATCCGGCCTCATGGCGGCACTCTTGTTGACCGTGTATTGCGGGGCGAGATGCGTGAGGCCATCCGAGACCGCGCCCAGCGGATGGCAAGAGTCCAGCTCGACTCTATGGCTCTCTCCGACCTTGAGCTCATCGCCACCGGCGCCCTGAGCCCCTTGACCGGCTTCATGAATCGGGCGGATTATCAGCGCTGTGTCGACGAGATGCGACTCACCAATGGCGTGCTATGGTCCGTGCCCGTGACGCTGGAGGTGGCCCGAGACCGGGCTGCGGACATACGGCAGGGGCAGGAGATCGCGCTCTGCGAGGGCCGGCGCGTGCTCGCTGTTATGGAGGTGGTGGACGAATACCCTCTCGACCGCGCCGTCAAGGAACACGAGGCCAGCGAGGTCTACCGCACCACCGAGGACAGCCACCCCGGTGTGGCCCGGCTTTATCAGCGAGGGGAAGTAGGCCTGGGTGGCGATATCTGGCTGGTCGACTGGCCCAACCCGATGAAGACGGAGTTCCCCGAGCTGCGGCACACGCCGGCTCAGACCCGGCGTATGTTCGCCCGGCGAGGATGGAGAAGCATCGTCGGCTTCCAGACACGCAACCCCATCCACAGAGCCCACGAGTACCTCCAGAAGACCGCCCTGGAGGTCGTCGATGGTCTCTTCATCCACCCGCTGGTCGGCGACACCAAGGAGGGCGACATCCCGGCCGACGTCCGGATCGCCTCCTACCAGACCATCCTGCGGGACTACTACCCAGCCGACCGGGTGTTGCTGGGCGTCTTCCCGGCAGCCATGCGTTATGCCGGTCCCCGCGAGGCGCTGTTCCACGCCATCGCCCGCAAGAACTACGGATGCACCCATTTCATTGTGGGGCGCGATCACGCCGGCGTCGGCGAATACTACGGAACCTACGATGCGCAGGATATCTTCGATCAGTTCCCTCAGGAGGACATCGGCATCGTCCCCTTCAAGTTTGAGTACGCCTTCTTCTGCAAGAAGTGCGGGGGCGTGGTATCGGCGAAGACCTGTCCTCACGACCAGGAAGACTGGATCTACCTGAGCGGCACCCAGGTGCGCGAGATGCTGGACCGCGGAGAGATGCTCCCGGAGGAGTTCACCCGGCCGGAGGTGGCGAAAGTGCTCCTGATGGGGATGAAGAACCACAGATAGGAGCTTATGCTCAGATTTCTCAGACGCCGCAAGCAGCGCAAGGTATTGGTCATCGGGCTCGATTGTGCCCCCCCCGGGGTGCTCTTCGAGACGGGAGAGCAGAACGACCTGGGGCTCAAAGGCCAGCTGCCGAATCTAAGCCGTCTCATCGACGAGGGCATCTACGGACCGTTGTCCAGCTCCATCCCTTGCATCACCGTCCCTGCCTGGACCTCGATGCTGACCAGTCGCGATCCGGGGGAACTCGGCTTCTACGGCTTCCGCAATCGAGCGGATCATTCTTACGACCGCATGCACATCGCCACAGCAAACGTGATTCACCAGCCTCGGATCTGGGATCTCCTGGGCGCCGCCGACCGGACCTCTGTCGTGGTCGGTGTCCCTCAGACATACCCGATTCAGCCCCTCAAGGGCTGTTTGATCAGCAGTTTTCTCACCCCCAATACGGACCGCCAGTACACCTTCCCCGACGAACTGCGCCACGAGGTAGGGCACGTCTTAGGCGGCGAACCGTATGACGTCGATGTCCCGCAATTCCGGACTGAGGACAAGAACCACCTTCTGAACCAGATCCAGGAGATGACCGAGAAGCGCTTCGCGGTCATCAAGCACCTGATCCGTGAGAAACCCTGGGATTTTTTCATGTTCGTCGAGATAGGCTTGGACCGCATCCACCACGGCATGTGGCAGTTCTGGGACCCGGGTCACTACCGACATGAAACGGGCAACCAATACGAGGACGCCATCCCTGACTACTACCGCTACCTGGATCGAGAGATCGGCGAGATCCTCGCCCTGATCGACGATGATACGCTGGTAATGGTGGTCTCCGATCACGGCGGGCAAGCCATGGAGGGTGGATTCGCCATCAATGAGTGGCTCCGCCAGGAGGGCCTCCTGGTGCTCGAAGACGAGCCGCTCTATGATGGTCTAGTCCCTTTTGAGAAGGTCGAGGTCGACTGGGAACGGACCACCGCCTGGGGCGCCGGCGGGTACTACGCTCGGATCTTCTTGAACGTAGCAGGCAGGGAGCCTCAGGGTCGGATCTCGCCAGCCGAGTACGAAAAGGTGCGTCGCGAACTCAAAGAGCGAATCGAGGCCATCCCTGACAATGAGGGGAACCCCATGGGGACCGTCGCCTTCCGGCCGGAAGACCTCTATCGCGACGTGCGAAACATCGCGCCGGATCTGATGGTCTACTTGGGAAACCTGCGCTGGCGATCCGTGGGCTCCTTCGGTCTGCCCGACATCTACACCTTCGAGAACGATACCGGCCCCGACGACGCCAACCACACTCAAGACGGGGTATTCGTCCTGTGGGACCCACGTAGAGACCACCAAGCTAAGTGCCTGACTGGGCTCCAGCTCATGGACGTGGCGCCCACCATCCTCGACCTGATGGGAATCCCAGTCCCGGACAAGATGCAGGGACGGGCGATCCAACGGTAAGCCTCCATCCAACCCACGACACCAGCTCCCGGCGGGTCTGTGAACCGCAACCACCCCACCCCTGGCATCCAGAGGAGCACCAGCGACGAGCAATCTCCTTCCTCGCCACCCCTCCAGCCCCCCCTGACACCAGCTCCCGGCGGGCCGTCGCCAGCGACCTTTCAAAGGCCTCGGAGCTCAGACAAAGCAGGACCGCCCTCCCGCAATGCTCTTGCGGAAAGGCGGTCGCTTGTCACGACACCATCTTGCTTCTTTCCACGCTGAGTCTGGACTCAGCTACTCCTCCACGTGGATGATCTCCACAGGGCAGCCGTACGCTGCATCCTCCACGCAATCCTCCAGATCCTCGGGTACCTCGCCCACCGCGATGTCATCGTCGACTCGGTACTCCTCCACGATCTCAGCCAGGAAGTCATCGGGGTTCTCCTCGAAGACCTCAGGACAATCCGCGTAGCAGGTGCCGCACTCGATGCACTCTTCGCGATCAATCGTTACTTTCATGCTTAGCCTCCTTGTTGATGATTATTTCCATGAGCCTGGGCTCCCCCCTCAGGCCGCGGGTATTTATAACACGAATCGAAGAGATGTCCAACTAGAGGATCAACATCGCATCGCCGAAGCTATAGAAACGATATTCTCTCTCCAACGCCTCCTCATAGGCCCGATCGATCACGTCCTTGCTCGCAAAGGCAGCCACCAGCATCAGCAGGGTCGAACGGGGCAGATGGAAATTGGTGATCAAAGCGTCCACCGCCCGGAACCTGTACCCGGGATAGATGAACAGATCCGTCTCCTGCTCAAAGGGGATTACCGTGCGCCAAGGACACGACCCAGTCTCGGGATCGCCACCGACGGCCAATCGGGCTGCCGTCTCCAGGACTCGCACGCTCGTGGTACCGACCGCCACCACCCGTTTCCCCTTCAGTCTCGTCTCGTTCACCTTTCTGGCCACCTCGGGGCGGAGTGAGCAATACTCCGTATGCATCTCGTGGTTCTCGATCCGCTCTTCGTGCACGGGCTGAAAGGTATCCAGTCCGATGTGAAGGGTGACGAACTCCGAACGGACTCCCATGTCGTGCAACCTGTGTAACAGAGCGGGCGTGAAATGGAGTCCGGCCGTGGGCGCGGCCGCCGAACCCGGTTTCGACCCATACACCGTCTGATAACGTTCGTCATCCTCCAGCGGTTCGTGGATATATGGCGGGAGCGGTGTGACGCCGA
>SKQX01000216.1 GCA_007118795.1 Thermoflexales bacterium
ACGATGGTCTCGATCTCCTCGTAGCGGAGGATCTCATCGTGGGGCCGCCACGCCACGCCAGCTTCGGGCATACAATAGAGGCAGCGCAGGTTACAGCGATCGGTGACGGAGATGCGCAGGTAGCTGATGGGACGGTTGTAAGCGTCTACATGAGCCATATAGGACTTCCGATCTCGATCTTGATCAATCTAGCTTCAGGGGCTGCCAATAGCCCGAGGCCCACTGCACAACAGCCACTGGGCGGCCGCGACGCCGAGCTGGACGGAGCTTGTCGGTGAGAACGAGCCCCTCAGTCACCTCCCGGCCGTCTAAGGTGCAGACCGTCGCCACGCCAGCATCGAGGAGGTCCGAGATGGGACGCAGCCCGACAAGATCCCTGGATCTACCTACCAGCACGTAACGACCATCGTCGCCGGCTGCCGCCAATCCTACCGCTGCCAGCGCCCCAATGACGCCCTGCTCGGATCCGCCCAGTCCCATCAACGGCAGGCCGTGCGCAGCGGCGAGAGAGCGAGCATCCTCCTGAGCCACGACCTGCTGCTGCACGCGACGCCCAAAGCTGCTCACGGCGGGCGGCACGTGGTGCGCGATACAGAGGCCCGGGTCGCTGCCAAGGCTGTGGCCCGCTCGTACCATGACCCGGACGCGGGCCATAAGCCCTTCCAGATCGTAAGCGCCGTTCTTCCGCAGGATCACGGCCGCGCTGCTGTTCTTTGCTGTGTAGGGCACCCGCGGATCGACGAGCAGTTGATGCCGCGTCACCCCCTCCACTGCGGAATCCATAGCCAGTTGCGCCGCGATCTCTCGGGCCAGATGACCGGTGCCGCGGGTCCCCAGCGTGTCCGTATCGTCCAGCCCGATGAATAGCAACCGGTTCTGCGATGGCTTGTCCACCAGTCTCCCCTCAGCCGGCCCGATAGACGCGGGTTCCGGGATTCTCCCCTGCCAAGGCACGGGTCAGATGACCCGGCTCCAGCCCGTTGACGAGGAAAACCTCCCGGACGCTGCGCGCGGAAACCAGCGCTCGCAACATCGCCCGCTCAATGGGAAGGTCGTCCAGATCCAGGGCCACTAGCTCTGTTACCTCAATCTCGGGGATGAAGTCCGCATTGGGCTCCTTCTTGGGGTCAGCTGTGAAGAGCCCCTTCTCGTCTTTGACCAGAATGCAGCGTCTGGCGCCCACCACCTCGGCGGTGAGGAAGACGCCGCTGTCCGTGCGATGAGGGGGGATACGCCCTCGATGGGGTGGTTCCTCCCACAGGCCATATGGAGGCATAGCGTGCATCACCGGGATCGAGCCGAGTGCCATGTAGGCTGGCAACTTCGTAAGATCGTCGTGGCCGATCTTAATACCACCGTGCGGCGCCAGCAATATGGACAGCATCAACGCGTTCTGCTCACTGATGCTCGCTCCCAATTTGGCCAGCACACCAGCGGGCATATCCAGATCCAGAGCGATGGTGTATACATGGCGACTGCGAGTCCCACCACCGGTGGTCACCAGCAGGTCGTGCTCGGAGCGCGCCGCTACGATCTCCTCCACCAAGGGGAGCACCGCCTCCCGGCCCCGGTCCATAATGCTCTGTCCTCCGAGCTTGATGACGTTGAGGTTGGGCAGGGCGCGGAAAGAGGTTTCCGCCTCAGTAGAATCCAACAACTCCTTGTCCATGAGTGACTCAGCCATGAGGGGCGTGTCGATATGCAGCCGCCCCCTCTCATCTCGCAGAAGTCTCACCATAATCTCCTCACTCGCACTTACCGCCGTTGCTTAGTGGTTCCTTGGTCCACTGCGTGTGGTCCCATAGGAGTCCCGCCGCTCCTTCAGTTCGCCCTGTGCCACGGTTCGGAGTCTGGCGCAAACAACGGCATACCGAACTGCTCAATGCCAAACTGACCGATCTTCTCCTGAGTGGGAACGGAGATCAACCAGTCGATGAAGCGATCCGCCAGCTCCGCGTTGATCTCGGGGCTCTTGGCCGGATCCACGGCGATGACGCCGTAAGGGTTGACCAGGCTGGGGTCGCCCTCGAGCAGGACGACCAGCTCGGTCCCCTGTTGCTTGCGGGCGAGGAAAGTGGCCCTATCGCTGAGGGTGTAAGCCTGTTCCTCCTCGGCCATAGTCAACACCTCGCCCATGCCCTGTCCAGCCGACACGTACCAGTCACCGGCCCGGTCAACTCGCACCGTGGACCAGATCACCAGCTCCTTGGCGTGGGTGCCCGACTCATCGCCCCGGGAGACAAAAGTCGCTCCAGTCCTGGCGATCTCAGCAAAGGCAGCACCTGCCTCTCCGATGCCTGCGACGCCAGCCGGATCGTGCTCAGGACCGACAATGATGAAGTCATTGTACATCAGATCCTCGCGGCGCACACCGTGCCCTTCGTCCATGAACACATCCTCCAGATGTCGGGCGTGCACCACGAGGACGTCGGCATTGCCGTCCCTCCCTATCTGCAGAGCTTGTCCGGTGCCCACCGCAATGACGTCCACCCTTGCGCCACGTTGTTCCCCGAAGAAGGGCAGAAGAAAGGTGAGCAACCCCGAGTCCTCCGTGCTAGTCGTAGTGGCTAGGATGATCGTGCGATTGGGTCCAACATCTGCTGCACCGTCCCCGAACGTCTCGTCAAGCTTGGGGCGCCAGCAGCCGCCCAACACTAGACTCAGAAGAAGAAGCGTTAAGGAGATGGTTGCGGCTTCCCTCGTCATCGGCTATTCCCCTGTCATGAGCCACAAGCGGGGCTCGGTCGCGTCTCGGTACTCGGTCTCAAGCATCAGTACACCATATCGCCCCGGACAAACGCCGCTGTGCGCGCATCGCCGGGCTCGCTGAAAAAGCTATCGACATCGGTCACCTCGACGATCTGGCCCTCCAACATCAGCCCGACGCGATCAGCCAGACGTTTGGCCTGGAAGACGTTGTGCGTCACGAGGATCAGAGTGGTGCCCTGTTGACGATTCCGTTCTCGCACGATCCTCTCGATGAGTCCCACATTGTAAGGATCGAGATTGGCCGTCGGCTCGTCCAGGAGCAGGACGTCGGGATTGAGCACGATGGCGCGGGCGAGGGCCACCCGCTGGGCCTCGCCACCCGACAGGGTCCTAGCACCCTGGCGCGTCAGCTCTGTCAGCCCGAGTTGCTCCAGGGCTCCTCGAACCCTGGCTGCTATGGAGGGATCGCTCCGAAGCCGGAGGCCGTAGCCCACGTTGGCCTGGACGCTGCGATTCAGCAACACCGGTCGCTGAAACACCGTCGTGACACGACGCCGGAGACGCAGGGGCACCTGTTGATCGCGAGAAAACTCGCAGTCCAAGAAACGAATACGTCCGGTGGTGGGAGGCTCCAGGAAGTTGAGCAGGCGCAAGAACGTGCTCTTCCCCGCCCCGCTGGGCCCCACCAGAGCAAAGATCTCCCCTCGCCGGATCTTGAGGTGATCGACAGTGAGCACGCAGCGATCTTGGTACCTTTTAGAAACGTTCTGCAGACGGTAGATGAAGTCGCTCATTCGTGAAAGGTCCCGCCTTGAAAGCGGAGCATGGCAAGGTTGGCCGAAAAAGCCAGGGCAAGTAGGATCACACCTATGGCGATAGCCAGGGCGAAGTTCCCCTTACGCGTCTCCAGAACGATGGCCGTGGTGAGCACGCGGGTCCTATTCTCAATGTTCCCGCCCACCATCATCACGGCCCCGACTTCGGAGATGATGCTTCCGAAGCCAGCGATGACGGAGACGATGACGCCGATCCGCGCCTCTAGGAGGATCGCCACGGTAGCCTGCCACTGGGTCGCACCCAAGGCCTGGACCTGGCGGCGCAAATTGGGGTCGACTCCCATGACAGCGACCATAGTAAAACCCGCAACCAGGGGGAAGGAGATGATGGTCTGAGCAAGCACCATTGCTCCTGGTGTGAAGAGGCTGGGTATGATGGCAGCATTCATCTGACCCACGGGTCCGCTCCGCGACAGCATCAAGTAGGAGAAAAGGCCGACCACCACCGGGGGGAAACCCATACCCGTGTAGAGTAGGGCGATCACGAGGCGGCGCCCGAAAAATCGCTTCAAACCCATTGCGGCACCGACCGGAATCCCAATCAGCGTGCTGAGGAGTAGCGCCGTGCCGGAGACACGGAGCGACAGCAAGACGATCTCCAACAGGGCAGGATCAAAGTTGACGATCAGGCGGAAGGCCTCGGAAATCCCGCGCAACATCTGCTCCATAAAGGGCTCCTCGACATGTCTTTATCTGCTCGTGAACTCTTCCGCTTGATGTCGGTGCCACGCACCTGAGCATCCCGCAAAAAAAACGGCGCCCACTAGAAAGAAGTGGACGCCGGCGTGTTGACCTTCTGCCGTCCGTTCTCCTTTCCAAACGCGGGAGGCGGGGTCTCGTGAGACCCGGGTCTCTGCGAGACCGGGTCTCTGCGAGACCTTGGCCGTTTCCAGCCAAGCCCTATCGCCCAGCTCCCGTAGATGGTACTCCCTCACATCCTTAGAGGGCTGGGTCGGAGAATAGACA
>SKQX01000096.1 GCA_007118795.1 Thermoflexales bacterium
GCATCTGGATGTCGACGATCTTGCGCAGATCGTCCTTCGTCAAGCTGCGGAACAAGATAATCTCGTCGATGCGGTTCAGGAACTCCGGTCGGAAGATGCGGTCTAGCTCCTCCATAACCTTGTCTCGAGCCTCCTCGATGCCCACGTCCTTGATCCATCGGCTGCCGACGTTACTGGTCATGATGACAATCGTGTGGCGGAAGTCGACCGTTCGCCCGTGCCCGTCGGTGAGCCGACCCTCATCGAGCAATTGGAGGAGGGTGTTGAAGACCTCCGAGTGAGCCTTCTCGATCTCGTCGAACAACACGACGCTGTAAGGACGCCGGCGGACGGCTTCGGTCAACTGTCCTGCCTCTTCATACCCCACATATCCAGGAGGGGCACCGATCAGGCGCGACACGGTGTGGCGTTCCTGATACTCACTCATATCGATGCGGATCATCGCCTCCTCCGTATCGAAGAGGAACTGCGCGAGCGTACGGGCTAGCTCAGTCTTACCGACGCCAGTCGGTCCGAGAAAGATGAAGGTGCCGATGGGACGGTTAGGATCCTGAAGGCCCGCTCGTGCACGCCGCACCGCGTTGGAAACAGCCTCAACCGCCTCCTCCTGGCCCACGACGCGCCGATGGAGAGCCTCTTCCATTCGCAGCAAGCGCTCTCGCTCGCCCTCCAACAGCTTGGACACAGGGATGCCGGTCCACTCAGATACGATCTCCGCGATCTCCTCGGATCCGACCTCCTCCTTGAGCATACCACCGTCCTCCTGGAGTTCGTTCAGCCGGTCCTCATGCGCTTGGAGCCGTGTCTGCAGTTCGGAGAGGCGACCATACTGGAGCTCGGAAGCCCGCTCGTAGTCCTGAGCCCGCTGAGCCTCTTCGATTCGATGTCGAACCCGATCGATCTCTGCTTTGGTCTCCCTGACTGCCTGGATGGCGTTCTTCTCCTGCTCCCAACGGGTATGCAGGGCTTTTCGCCTCTCCTCAAGGTCGGCAAGCTCCCGCTCCAAGTTCTCCAGGCGCTCCTTGCTGGCCTCGTCGCTCTCCTTCCGGAGGGCCTCACGTTCGATTTCCAGCTGCATGATGCGTCGATCGACCTCGTCCAACTCGGCAGGCTTGGAGTCGATCTCCATTCGCAGCCGCGACGCTGCCTCATCGATCAGGTCGATGGCCTTGTCTGGCAATTGTCGGTCGGCAATGTACCGACTGCTCATCGTGGCTGCGGCGATGGTTGCCGAGTCCTTGATGCGCACGCCATGGTGGACTTCGTACCGCTCCTTGAGGCCACGCAGGATGCTGATGGTGTCCTCGACCGAGGGTTCACGGATGTGCACTGGCTGGAAACGACGCTCCAGTGCTGCATCTTTCTCGATGTGCTTCCGATACTCGTCCAGCGTTGTTGCTCCAATAGCGTGGAGCTCACCGCGGGCCAGTTTGGGCTTCAGCATATTGCCCGCGTCCACAGCTCCTTCGGCTGCACCGGCGCCGACGACGGTGTGGAGCTCATCGATGAACAGGATGATCTGACCGGCGGCGTCCGTCACCTCCTTGAGGACAGCCTTAAGTCGCTCCTCAAACTCGCCTCGGTACTTGGCACCGGCGACCAGGGCGCCCATGTCGAGCTCAACGAGCCGTTTGTCCTTCAGCCCTTCCGGGACGTCCCCGCGTGCGATCCGCTGCGCCAGGCCTTCGGCGATGGCGGTCTTGCCAACCCCGGCCTCGCCGACGAGAACGGGGTTGTTCTTGGTCCGCCGGTTGAGTATGCGCATCACGCGACGGATTTCATTATCCCGTCCGATAACGGGATCGAGTTTGCCCTGTCGGGCGAGTTCGGTTATGTTCCGCCCGTACTTCTCGAGGGCTTGATAGGTCGCTTCCGGCTGTGGGCTTGTGACCCGCTGACTCCCTCGAATCGATGTTAGCGCTCGGAGGACGGCGTCCTCGGTGATACCGTAGGCTGCTAGAAAACGAGCGGCATCGCCGCCGCGAGTACCGGTCAACGCGAGCAACAGGTGCTCGGTGCTCGCGTAGTCGTCACGCATGCGCCGGGCGGCCTCCGTGGCCTCTTCAAGGGTGCGTCCGAGGTCGCGCGACATGCTGATCTGGGCGGCAGCGCCCCGGATCCTGGGCTTCTTATTCAGTTCGCGCTCCAGGGAGCGCGCCATCTCGCCAGGGTTGGCCTCCAGCTTCTGGACAACCTGGGGCACGATGCCGTCGGATTGGGTCAGAAGCGCCAACAAGAGATGGTCCGGCTCGATCTGGCCGTGGTTGTACTTGCCGGCCAGCGACTGAGCCTCGAGGATGGCCTCCTGGGCTTTTTGAGTGAACTTACTGAGATTCATGGACTCACCAATAACCTACCAACTAATAGTCCCCGCTGGGAGCTGGGTTTCGCAAATTCCTCGCTCAAAGGGACAAACCTCGCTATCATCGTCCTGGCATGATACCGGCGTGGTATTAGAGAACCGTTGGCGCGGCGTTGGATTTCCATATGAGGGCCCTTGTGTGATGCGGTAGCAAGAGAGAAGGCCGCCATAGGCGCTTCTGCGGGAGGGCTTGGGCCGTTTCTGGTGCCGGCTGGAGGGGCTACACCGGGGATTCGAGGGAACAGGGCCCGATCGCGCACTTGCCACAGACCTGGGGCGTCTGATCCCCAGCGGGGAGCCCGGGCGCCTCAAGGATGCGATTCCAACAGCGATGTCTGTCGATCTGGTTGTCCTCGGAAAGCGCACTGACCGGACAGCGCTGCAGGCATTCCCCACAGCTGCGGTCCTGGAGGTAGAGACAACGGTTCACGGAGCGGGGGGGATTGACCGGCAGTTGTCCGTCGATGACCACACTCCCCAGGCGACCGGCGCATCCCGCCTCGGTAATGATCATGTGATGGAGCCCGAAGCTCCCCAGGCCCGCGATTACAGCCACGCTCTTGTGCGACCAGTGGCTGGTCAGACCGGCAGGCTCGAAGTTGCCTGTTGGGGGTTCCGCAGCTCCTCGGACGCCTTGCGTCGCAAGCAGCTCGATCAGGTGGTCCGTGATCTTCTTGATCAGGGTATTCGTCTCTATGTAGGCAAGGGCCCATTCCCGGGCCACTGCATCAGGGTCTGCTGCGTTAGACTCCACCACGCGGCGATCGAAGGGGACGAAGAAAGAGACCACCGAGCGGGCACCGGGCAGCAACTCCTCGGGAGTTAGATGACCGGGGTCGACATACTGGCGCAGGGCCGGGAAGCGGGGATCAGCGGCGTCGGCAGACGAGACCAGCGGGACGCGATATTGTGTGGTCGTCTGGGCCCGAGCCACGCGGTCTCTCACCGCATCGACGATCAACTGGCCGAGGCCGGAATCCGTTTCAAGCATGGTCGCTCCGGGGTCTATCACAGGCCCGAAGCTGGATGCCCCTCATGGATAAGGTGAGTCACGAGGGGCATCGCGGGCCGAAAGGACTAGTACCGCAGCAGGGCGCCGACCCCGAATTCCTTGGCTTTCGGGTTGCCGTCGACTACCTCGACTTCGCCGCCTTCTTCGATTACCTTTGTGACCAATGCCTCGGCCGCATCGGGGATCTCGACAAAGTCGTGGCCGCAAAAAGGGCACTTTTGGAGATCCTGATCCGTGATGTAGCCGCAATGCTGGCACCGGTAGCCGGGGCGATGATAATGGCGGTCGATCACCAGGGTCTGCACTCGGCCCTCATGAGCGGCACCGAGGGTGTCCGCGAGGCGAATGACGCCGTTTGCCCCTTTGGCCGCCGCTGTGAAGACCGTATCCACGATCTCTTCCTTGCGCTGTTCCTCGACCTTGTCCAGAACCTCCAACGAGCGCTCTCTGATCTCTGTCTCAGGCGCATTCATGTCGGCGCCAAATGAGCCGATCACGCGGTGCTGCAGGTGCTTAGGGAGAGCTTCCTGGAACCGGGCTACCATCCCGTCACTACCGGCGACGATGAGACGCTCAGGCTCGTGTTTCTCCCAGAAGGTGGTCAGCGCCCCGGCGGCGTCCCGGACATTTCGTCTAACGACCTCTTCCTCGTGCTGACTGGAAACCGGAGCACCGCCACGGCGTCCGTGCCCACCGGAGGATCCCCGCCCGCGCTTCAACTTGCGCACGTCCTCTCCCACAAATTCGTCGACGGCCTGTAACTCACCGAGATCGTATAGGAACAACCGAGCCTGACGCCGATCCACGACGGCCACCGAGTGGCTGGCGTACGCATCGGCCAGGGCAGCCAGTGGCTTCATGTAGGGGCGATGAGCGACGGTGACGCCAGAGCGAACCGGTACGGCCAAGGAGTGGGCCCGCCAGAAATCCTGCTCCTGACACGAGAAGACGGCTGCACCGCGGCCTGACCAATCATACTGATGGTCGAAGAAAGCCTCCACTGCTCTGATGTCCTCTTCAGCCGCTACGCCTTCCGCTTGCTTGAGAAGCTGCCTCAACTCCAGCCTGTACTCATCCCGGGTGCGCTTCGTAGGATCCACATTAAGATAGACACTCAACACCGGCGTATCGAATTCC
>SKQX01000037.1 GCA_007118795.1 Thermoflexales bacterium
ACCTCAAAGGCTTGATCAAGGCCCTGGGATACAAGCGGGATGCCGATGTGCGCCGGGCTGCCGCCAGGGCGCTGCCCGAGATCGGCAACTCTCGAGCGGTGGAGCCCCTCATTGCCGCCCTTGAGGACCAGCAGCCCATTGTGCGGAGAGCTGCTGCCTGGGCCCTGGGTCAGATCGGGGCCCCCCAGGCCCTGGAGCCCCTCAGCGCCGCCCTCCAGGATCAGGACGTCGATACCCGCTATGCCGCCGCGGAGGCGCTGGGCCAAATCGCCGACTCCCGGGCCGTGGAGCCCCTCAGCGCCGCCCTTCAAGATGACGCCTCGCTGGTGCGCGCTCGCGCGGCCCAGGCGCTGGGTGAGATCAGCGAGCCGCGCACGGTGGAGCCCCTGATGGAAGCCCTGCGGGACGAGGACGGGGACGTGCGCCGGACCGCAGCTGCGGCCCTGGGTGGGATCGGCGATGCGAAGGCCCTGGAGGCCCTTACCCGCGCCCTCCAGGATGACCTCAGCGGTGTGCGTCGCGCCGCCGCCACGGCCCTGGGGGAGATCGGCGACCCGCAGGCCCTGGAGCCCCTCATCACCGCCCTCCGGGACCAGGTCGGCGAAGTGCGCCGTGCCGCCGCCGCGGCCCTGGGGGAGATCGGCGACCCCCGGGCCCGGGAGCCCCTCATCACCGCCCTCCAGGACCAGGTCGGCGAAGTGCGTCGTGCCGCCGCTGAAGCCCTGGGCAGGACCGGCGACCGCCACGCTCTGGAGCCCCTTAACACCGCCCTCCACGATGCGGATCGAGACCTGCGCCAGGCGGCGGCCAACGCTCTGGGCGCCATCGGCGACGAGCGGGCCGTCGGGCCCCTCACCGCCGCTCTGCGCCACGGGGACCGGCCCACACGCGATGCCGCCGCCCGGGCTCTGGGAGAGATTGGCGACCCACGGGCTGTTGAGCCCCTCATCGCCGCCCTCGACGATGAGAACCTGGACGTGCGCTGGAGTGCGGCCGAGGCCCTCAGCGAGATCGGCGACCCGCGCGCATTGGAGCGGCTAATCGCGGACCTCGAAGATGACGACCGCTGGGGCCCGCAGATCGCCGCCTGGGCCCTAGGCGAGACGGGTGACCCGCGGGGCGTCGAGCCCCTCATCGCCGCCCTCCAGGACGAGGATCAGGACGCCCGCTGGCGGGTGGCCCGCGCCCTGGGAAAGATCGGCGACGCGCGGGCCGTCGACGCCCTCAAGTTGGCCCTCGAGGATGAGGACCAGGCGGTCCGGGATGCAGCCGCCGAGGCACTGGACAGCATCAACGACGACAGGGAGAACTGAGTCCCCGCCGCCACGGCGGGTTCACTCCGACGAGCAGGAGCAAGAGCTCGGGTCCGCTGGCGCCCGCCAGAACCATCAGGAAGCTGGCTATGGAGTTCAACTTCACGCTGTTCTTTCGGGTCACCTATCTCTCGCTCTTTGAGTCGCAGGCGACAAACGCTCGGCTAACCTGGAAGCGCGTCGGGGGGCTGGGAGCCTTCTACATCCTGTTCATCCCCACCCAGCTCATCAACTGGATCTGCTTCGGGCTGGACCACCTGCTCTTCCCCGGCTTCCGCCGGATCCAGGTGCGCCAGCCCGTGTTCATCGTGGGCAATCCCCGCAGCGGCTCAACCCACCTCCTGCGCGTGTTGGCCCGGGACGAGGAGACCTTCGCCTGCGCGAAACTCGGGGAGATGCTGCTCGCCCCCTCCATCATCCAGAGGAAGCTCGTGCGCAAGGTTATCCGGCTCGACCGGCGACTGGGCAGCCCGGTGCGGAAGCTGGTTCTGGCCTGGCAGGAACGCGCATTCCGGCGCTCAGACCAATACCACAGGATCCGGCTCCACGAGCCCGATGAGGACGAGTTCAACCTGGTACCCATCTTCTCGGCCATCCACCTCGTCTTCCCCTTCCCCTTTATGGACGAGTTCGCCCGGTACGTCAGGTTCGACACCGAGGTCGGTCGCGCCGAGAGGAAGCGGTTCATGGCCTTCTACCGGCGTTCCATGCAGCGAACGCTCTACATGCACGGGCCGACGAAACGCTTCCTCTCCAAGTCCCCGGCAAACAGCGGCCGGATCGCCACCCTGCAGGAGACGTTCCCGGACGCCAGGTTCATCTACACGACCCGTAGGCCTATGGAGCTGGTCCCCTCCCTCATGAGCCTGCTCACCTTCCAGTGGCAGGCCTTCTGCGACCCGCTGGAGGAGCACCCGTTTCGGAATTCCACCCTGGCCATGACCAAGCACTGGTACGATTACACCATCCGTCAGCTGGAGCAGGGACCGGCATCCAGTTACCTGGTGGTGAGGTACGCTGATCTGGTGGGAGACCTGGACAGGACCATCACCCGCATCTACGCCGAGTTCCAGTTCCAGATCACCCCGCAGTACGTCGCGGCGCTCCAAGAGGAGGTGGAGAAGGCCCGGCGGTACGAGAGCCGGCACGAGTACTCGCTCGCCGAGATGGGGCTCACCCGGGAGCAGATCGCGGTAGAGTACCGGGACGTCATCGCCCGCTTCGGGTTCGATGCCGCCTGAAGCGGCGACTCCCTCGCTCCCGGCCCGATCCTACGCTCGCGTCGTCGCGCCCAGCCGCGGGCCGCGCCGTGCTCGGGCGGTGGCACGAGTGACAGGAGAGACAGTGAGCGAACCCGATGATTGAGGGGGACACTTGAGGACACCTGTTGAGACCAGAGAGCTGCACAAGCACTTTGGCTCCATCCGGGCTGTGGACGGGGTCGACTTGTCGGTCCGGGCCGGCGAGATCTACGGCCTCCTCGGACCCAACGGCTCGGGGAAGACCACCCTGATCCGGCTGCTGGTCGGCCTACAGCGAGCGACGGCCGGAAAAGCCGTCGTCCTGGGCCACTCTATGCCCAGCAAGGCGGTGCTGGCCCGGGTAGGCTATATGCCCCAGGCCAGCGCCCTCTACACCGATTTGACCGTCCAGGAGAACATCGCGTTCTTCGCTGCCATGTGCGGCCAGGTCGACCCATCGCAGGTGGACGCGGTGATCGCGCTGGTGGATCTGGAACCGCGCGCTCACGATCTGGTGCGCACCCTGTCCGGCGGGATGAGACAGCGGACTTCGTTGGCCTGTGCACTGGTGCACCGGCCACGCCTGCTCCTCCTCGATGAACCGACCGTGGGCATCGACCCGCAGCTGCGCGCCACGTTCTGGTCGTATTTCCGTCGGCTGGCTGATGATGGAGTCACGCTGGTGATCTCCAGCCACGTGATGGACGAGGCGGAGCGGTGTGACCGG
Organism: Thermoflexales bacterium; assembly: GCA_007118795.1. Taxonomy (GTDB): domain Bacteria; phylum Chloroflexota; class Anaerolineae; order B4-G1; family B4-G1; genus SKLM01. The sequence continues at coordinate 3,282 of SKQX01000037.1, forward strand.
CTGGGGTTGCTCCGCCAGGGGCAGTTGTTGGCTGAGGGGAGCGCCGTCGAGCTCCAGGCTGCAGCCGGCACGGCCACCCTGGAGGAAGCCTTTCTCTACATCGCGGGAGGTGAGCCAACGTGAGCCCCCGTCGGGTTGGCATCCTGGCCGGGCGCGTCGTGCGCCAGATCCGGCGCGACCTGCGCACGGTGGCCCTGTTGGTCTTCGTCCCCATGCTGGTGCTGGCCCTCGGGGCAGTCCTGTTCCGTTCGGAACCTACGCCGCTCACCCTGGGCGTTGTCAACGAGGACGAGGGAGACTCCATACCCCTCGTCGGTGACTTCTGTCTCGGCGATCGGATCGTGGAAAGCCTGGTCAGGGGCGGTGCCTTCGACCTCGTCGATCTTGACCGCACTGAGGTGGACGACCAGCTTCGCAGCAGCGCGGTCGAGGCCGTGCTCATCCTGCCGGAGGATCTTAGTGCCACGTTCCTTCGCCACCAGAAAGTGGCCCTGGACCTGCGGCTGGAAGGGTCGCACCCGGAGCGGAGCACCATCGTCAAAGCTCGTGTGACCGAGGCAGCGATGAGGACCCTGGCCACGCTGAGCCCACCCGGCGTGGACGCGCCCACCGTCGAGGACCCCGCTGACCACGCGGTGACGGTTGAAGCGACCTACTTCTTCGCTGGGCCCCAGTTCGACACCTTCGACTTCATCGCTCCGGTCTACATCGCGTTTTTGGCCCTCTTCTTCGTGTTTCTGCTAACCTGCGTCTCGTTCCTGCGCGAGCGAACCCAGGGCACTTTCGAGCGGTTGATGGCAACCCCGGCGGTCCGTCTCGAGATCGTCCTGCGGTACATGGTCGGGCTAGGTCTCTTCGCCGTGCTCCAGGTGGCGGTGATCCTCTTCTTCACCATTGGCGTGTTGCGCATCAACTACCTGGGAAGCCTGGCCCTCCTGTTCGTGATCGTGGCCCTGCTGGCTGTGGTGGGCGTCAACCTCGGAATACTCGCATCCGCCTTCGCCCGCAACGAGTTCCAGGTGGTCCAGTTCATCCCCCTGCTGATTATCCCGCAGGATCTGCTGGGCGAGGTGTTCTGGCCCGTCGAGTCGCTGCCGACGCCCCTGCAGCGAGTGGCCCTTCTGATGCCCATCACCTACGCCAACCGGGCCCTGCGCGACGTGATGCTGCGGGGCCGGGGCCTGGCGGAGATCTGGCCCCAGCTCGCCGTCCTCACCGGAA
>SKQX01000189.1 GCA_007118795.1 Thermoflexales bacterium
CACTACGACACCTTCGACGTCATTAGGCAGGATCCGACGCGATGGATAGAAAGGGTAGAGGAGGAGACGGAGGCGAAAGGGCTGCTCCTCGAGCCCGAAGAGAGCTACGAGGTATGAGGAAAGTGGAGCTATCTAGAACGGATTAACAAGTGTTCAAGATGAAGCTTTGTGTGGATTGAAGGGAAGCGCGTGTGATTACGTTTTCCTTATTTGCCCACACCATTAGAGAGTAAGATTATATGTAGTTGTAGTAGTAGGGATGTTGAAACTGGGGATAGAGTTCCTGTGAGCCCTCCAGCGGGCTAGATGGAGGGGAAGAGCCGGGTGCGGACCGAATATATGGTGGCTTGGCTACGGATAGTTCTCCACAGGCAGGGTGGGGGGAGATGGTGGATAACGGGAAAGCGTCGGTGGAGTGGCGAGGGAGGTGGGGAGAAGGCGAGAGAGATGGGGGAGTTATCCACAGGTGTCCGTGCTTATCCACAGAAAACGGGAAGTTATCCACAGGGTTTTGAACGGGGGGTTGTTGTGAAGACCAGAGCTGGAGCCGGGAAGTCCCCCCTCACCCAGCCTCTCCCCCAAGGGGGAGAGGAGTAGGCGCTGGGGGAGAGGAGTGGGCTCTGGCACATAGGGGGCTGGAGGACGGAGGATTGACGACGGGGTAGATGGTGGTATAATCGAAGTACAATCGAGCAGACTACAGACTGGGAGCAGGAGGAGTAGGCGCGCCGAAGCTGACGAGCCGCGCGGGCGGATAGAGAAGAGGGCCATCGGCTGCAAGCCCTCGCAGCGTCGGTCGCTGAAGGTCGCCTGGGAGTTGAGAGGCCGATCCACGGCATAGGATAAGCCTCTACGGGTTCGCCCGTTACAGCGAAAGCCCTTCATCCACGGTGGGTGCGAATGGAGGGTTGCTGAGGGTGGTGGCCGTTGAGTTTGGCCCGATGGCTGCCAAACCAAGGTGGTACCGCGAGAGTCGCCTCTTTCGTCCTTGGACGGAAGGGGTTTTTTGTGTGTTTGGCGAGGGGCTGGCACCATTTGTGGAGGAGAGGATGACCGAAGAACTTGCGCGAGTGTACGATCCAGAGGAGCACGAGGAGAGGCTGTACGCGTGGTGGGAGGGGCGAGGCTACTTCCGCCCCGAAAAGCAGGTGGAGCTGGGGTTGGCCAGCGAAGACGGGCCCCGCTGGTGCATCACCATGCCGCCGCCCAACGTCACGGGAGCCCTTCACCTGGGGCACGCGATGGTGGCAGCCGTCGAGGATCTGATGACCCGCTACCACCGCATGCGGGGGCAGGAGACGCTCTACCTCCCCGGGATGGATCACGCCGGCATTGCCACTCAGAACGTGGTGGAGCGCGAGCTGGCCAAGGAAGGGTTGACGCGGCACGACCTGGGCCGGGAGAAGTTTGTGGAGCGGGCCTGGGAATGGACGAAGGTCTACCACGACCGCATCGCGGATCAGACCCGACGGTTGGGGGTCTCGTGTGATTGGACTCGCGAGCAGTTCACGCTGGATGAGGATCTGAGCCACGCTGTGCGCACGGCCTTCGTCCGGCTGTACAAGAAGGGTTTGATCTACCAGGGCAGCTATCTGGTGCACTGGTGTCCTCGCTGTGAATCGGCCATCTCCGATCTGGAGGTGATTCCGCAGGAGCGGGAAGGGCGTCTGTGGATCATCCGATATCCTGTCGTCAGTGACCACTGGGACGGGCCGAGGCATGACTGGAGCAGTGGGCGGTGGGCTGAAGGAGCCACCCAGTTCATCGAGATGGCGACGACGCGGCCGGAGACGATCCTGGGGGACACGGCGGTGGCTACGTCGGCCGACGATCCGCGCTGGCGAGAGCTGGTGGGCCAGACGGCGTTCCTCCCAGCCGTCGAGAGACGGATTCCCATCATCTCCGACCCGGCGGTGGATCCGGCGTTTGGGACCGGCGCGGTGAAGGTCACGCCGGCTCACGATCCGACGGACAACGAGATGGGCATCCGACACGATCTACCCGCTATCGACGTGATGACAGATACGGCCGAGATGAACGAGAATGCCGGGCCATACGCAGGGCAGGGGCGGTACGAGTGCCGCCGGGCCATTATCAGAGACTTCGAGAACGAAGGACTTTTGGTCGACATCGAGCCCTACACGCACGCGGTGGGGACGTGTGAGCGATGCCACACCGACGTTGAGCCGCGCGTGTCGACGCAGTGGTTCGTGAGGACGAAGCCCCTGGCCGACGCGGCCATGAAGGCGGTGCGGGAGGGGGAGACGGTCATCATCCCGGAGCGGGAGGATGAGCGGTTCTTCCATTGGATGGAGAACATCCGCGACTGGTGCATCAGCCGGCAGCTGTGGTGGGGCCACCGGATCCCGGTGTGGACCTGCAGGGAGTGCGGAGAGAGTGCGTCGGAGATGGTCGATCCGGTGGCGTGTCCCCAGTGTGGCAGTGAAGAGCTGGAGCAGGAGGAGGATGTGCTCGACACCTGGTTCTCCTCCGGGCTGTGGCCCTTCTCGACCCTGGGATGGCCGGACACGGAGGCCCCCGACTACCAACGTTTCTACCCGACCGATATGCGGGAGACGGCGTATGACATCCTCTTCTTCTGGGTGGCGCGAGAGATGATGCTGGGCATCGAGATGACGGGGCAAGCGCCGTACAGTACGGTCTACCTGCACGGCCTGGTGCGGAACGAAATCGGGCAGAAGATCAGCAAGTCGATGGAGAACATCGACGAATACGACCCTCTGAACATCATCGGGACCTACGGGACGGACGCCCTGCGTTATACGCTGATGACGAGCTCCACGCCGGGGCTGGACATGAATCTGGATCCCCGTCGTCTGGAGGGGGCGCGGAATTTCGCCAACAAGATATGGCAGGCGGCCCGGTTCGTCCTGATGAATGTCTCGGGGGAGGACGTCGCCGGTCTTGGGAGACCATCGGCGTCTATGGCGCTGGATCTGGTCGACCGCTGGATTCTGTCCCGTCTCAACCGGTTGACGGTGGACGTGGAGCGGCTATTCGCAAGCCATCAGTACGGGGAGGCGGGTCGACAGATCAACGACTTCGTATGGAGCGAGTACTGCGACTGGTATCTCGAGGCCAGCAAAGTACGTCTGTACGATGAGGACGTGGGCAATCTCGTTCCAGTGACAGTGCTGCTCCACGTCCTGGAGACGTCTCTCCGCCTTTTGCATCCCTTCATGCCCTTCGTCACCGAGGCCATTTGGCAGGCGCTGCCCGACGAGGCGAAGGAGGGGGAGGCGCTGATCGTGGCCCGCTGGCCCGAGCCGAATCCGGAACTCGTCGACAGAGAGGCCGAGCAGGACATGGCGTTGCTGATGGAGCTGATCCGGGGTATCCGGAACCGGCGGGCTGAGTACCGGGTGACCCCGGGGCAGCCGATTCCCGCGATGGTCGCGTCGCCCGAGGCGCACGGCGTGTTGGAGGAGCAGCGCGAGTTGCTCTGCGCTCTGGCCAGGGTCGACCCGGAGCGACTCACCATCGAGAAATCGATGGAGGCACCGGAACAGGCGGCCACGATCGTGGTGGGAAAGACGACGTGCTATCTGCCGCTAGCTGAGATCGTGGATCTGGATGAGGAGCGGGCGCGGTTGGCGGAGGCGTTGGCCGACGTGAAGGACCGCATCGCCCACAGCAGGGATCTGTTGGCGGGGCCGTTCGCGGAGAGGGCGCCGGACCACGTGGTTCAGCGCGAGCGCGACAAACTGCAGGATCTGAAGACAGAGCGGGAGGAGCTGGCCCGGCGCCTGGAGACTATGCAATAGGTCGACGGCGAGAGGTACATCAGGCCTCCGGGAGGTTCTGTTCTCGGGGGCCTTTTTCTGTTGACCGCTCTGCCCTGTTGGTCGGGGAGGGCTTCGGCATCAAGGCGCGCGCAGAGGTCGAGGAAGGCCTGCAGCATGGGTTGGCCCTCCAGCACACGCTCGAGCGCTCCCCACGGGGTTTGTTCTCGACCAGAGTGAGGGAGATTGCGCGTCGCCGGGCTCCTGCTAGGAAGGCGCATTGGCTGTGTGAGAGTCTGGTTGGAAGCGAGACGACGGTGTCAGTGATGATGGCCCCCTCACCCTAACCCTCTCCCCCAAGGGGGAGGGGAAACGGCGGCTGGCACGAGGCTAGCAGCGCGGTAGCGCTGGGGCGGGGCGGGTTCTTCCAGGCCGAGGGGTGCGCGGCTTGTGCGCCGGCGGACACCACGGGCCCTCTCACAATGACACAGATGGGGGTCGAGCCATGGCACTTCAGGGCAGAACGCGCATCACGAGCCGCTCCAAGAGCGTGCCAGGCTCATCCGCGAGGAACGGGATTGGCGCGGCCATATTGTGGCAGGACATACCTCTGGGTACGGGCTGGATTGGCGTTTCACCAGACCTTCTCACGGGGAAATCAAGCTTCGCTCTGCTGGAAGAAGGCCGTTCGGTCGCTCACCGTGGGGAATGCAAGCCGAAAATCGGC
>SKQX01000022.1 GCA_007118795.1 Thermoflexales bacterium
CCTTGGGGTCGTTCCACCATCTCCAGGGTATCGCCACTTTGGCTGGTGGCCCACTTACCGACCTTGGCGACGGCAACTCCGATTTCCATGCGTTCTCCTCTCGGGCATTGACGGTTACCAATCTCCAGGCACCTGACCCAGACCCACCGCTCTTCCGGGGGGTCATTATACTGCCCCCAACTCGTGCCAGCAAGGTTGGAGGTAGCCTGGGGCTGTGCTATAATCTCATCGTATATCGCCTCGGCCAATGGAGTGATAGAGCCTGTGGATTTTGCCATCTGGAGACCCTGGCCCGCACTCGCCTTTCTCAAGCCTAACGACTGGGAGTACGCCCTATTCGTCCTGGGGGTGATCCTCAGCTTAGCGCTCGTCTACCGCTACCGTCGCAGCTTCACGGGCCTGAGCCGGCGACAGGGTCTTCTCCTCGCCGCGTGTCTCCTGTCTCCCGTGATCCTTGAGCGCTTGCTCGTCGTCGAGTTCACGGCGCGCCACACCCTGCCGCCGCCGGGTATTCCCTTCATCCCTCCCCGCCCCGCTGCGTCACTGCTGAGCTTGGTGCCGATCGCGGTTGCTGGCGCCTGGCTCGGCGCTGGACCGGGGCTGCTGGTCGGACTCATCAGCGGGATTCTTCGCAGCGGGGCCACGATGGGTCGTATTGGTGACCCGTACCATCTCGCTGCCTTTGGGCTTTTCACCGGGCTCCTTCTCCACCAGGACTACTGTGGTCGTCTACCGGCCATCGCCCGTCAGCCCGCCATCACCCTTCCGTTGATGACCCCCGTGGCCGCGTTTCTGTTACTCGGCTCCTCCTTCGCACCCGTCGCTGAGGCCGGGCTGTCCGGCCTCGACTATGCCATCGGCTGGACCTATGCCCATCTCGTCCCCTTCCTCGTTGAGGGTCTCGTGGCGGGGGCCGTCGTCCAGACCGTCTATCTCCTTAAGCCGCGCTGGCGCCCGATCCGAGCGCCGCATCGCTCGCCGCCCTATAGTCATAAGCTGAACCGTCGCTTGTTGTTGCTCTTCGGCCCTCTCATTGGGCTTATGACGGTGGTGCTTGTCTACGCTGTGACCGCGGCAGCCCTGCGCCTCGCGACCTCCCACGCCCTGCAGCGTATGGCCAGAGACGCCGTCCATGCTGCTAATGAGATCCCCTATTTCATCCAAACAGGCCAGGGCTTGATATCGGAGTATGCTCGTGACCCCGATCTGTTGGGCCGTGACGCGGTCGCAATGGAGAGCTGCCTGCGCAGGAACATGCAGACCGTGGTATTCTTCGATCAGCTGCTCTTGTTCCAGGCAGACGGGCAGCTGCTTGCCACCTATCCCCCCCTTCCCACCGGCGATCCGTTGATGACGCCACAGGAGTTTATCCTGGTCGAAAGGGGCTTGGAGAGCGGGGCAACGCAGATCAGCTCGGTCCATCGCTCCGAGAGGGGCCTGGTCATCCAGTCGTTCTTGACACCCGTTCTCCCTCTGACCTCCCCTTCTGAGCTCGGCGCGCCGTCCCGGGTCCTGATTGGGCGCACCCAGCTGGACGTCAACCCCATCATCGAGCGTGTCCTGACGGGCATTCAATGGCCGGAGGCGGGCAGCGAAGGGTTCTTGGTGGATGCCGAGGCACGGATCGTGGCCCATCCCAACGCGAATCGGTTGTTGACCGAACACCGGAGCGATGAGGGACCGCGTCTCGTCCCCGCCCCCATGGGCGGTTTGGCTTACGAGAGCCGCAACCCTCGTGACAACACGCGCGAGTTGGTCTACCAACTCCCCGTAGAGGGACACCCCTGGGCCGTGGTCATCCGTCTTCCCTACACCGTAGTCTCCGAGCAGGCCACACAGATCGCTGCCCCTTTGCTTGGCCTACAGATCGTATTGGGCGGTGCCCTCGTGATCGTCATCTCGCTGGTAATCAGTTGGGTGACCCAGCCCCTGCAACAACTGGCCAGTGCAGCCGATCGCATTGCTGAGGGGGATCTCTCAGGGCCGGTCGATATTCCTGGTCACGACGAGGTCGCGCGTGTGGGCCACGCGTTTGAGCATATGCGACTTGGTCTCAAGCACCATATGGACGAGCTCTCTCTCCTGCTCGAGGTCAGTCAGACAGTCTCGGCAACCCTTGAGGTGGCCCAGGGTATGCCGCTGATCCTTGACGGGGTGCTCAGAGCAACCGGTGCCCAGGTGGCGCGCGCTGTCCTTCTCTCACCGGATGCGAATCCTGGTTTGACCTTGTCACGGGGTGAACCCTTTGAGGGCCTGCACGTTCTTGATGAAGCTCTGAGCGCGGCTGCCTGCAATCGAACGCGGCCGCTTGTCCTGGAGAATCTGGCCCGAGCTAAGTCGTGGATCGATCCCGATCCTCTCCCACCTTCGGTGAAGACCGTCGTCGCGCTGCCGATTCGTACGCGACGACAAGGGGCCGGCGTACTGTGGATCGGATACGCTGCGCCTCGTCGCATCGACGGCTCCCAGATCGATCTCCTTTCGACTCTGGCCGGGCAGGCAGCCGTGCTCGTCGAGAACGCCCGCCTCTTCCGAACCGCCGAAGGCGAACGGCGGCGTCTCGGCGCCACCCTCGCCAGCACCACTGAGGCCGTGATAGTGACCGATCGCGAGAAGCGAGTGCTGCTGATCAACCCTGCCGCTGAACGGGCCTTCAGCGTTGAAGCGGATCAAGTCTCGGGGCGGAGAATCGACCAGTGCCCGTTGCCGCGGCTCTTGATGGAAGCTTTCAGTGCCCCGCTCCATCCCCCGGAGGGGCTGAACCGTGAGCTGCCTCTCCCTCAGGGACGGACCCTGTGTGTCAACGTGTCTGCCATCTTGAGCGGCGACGGTCAGCGCCTTGGCCGTGTGGCTGTGATGCGCGACATCACTCAGCTCAAAGAGCTCAATCAGCTCAAGTCTGACTTCGTGGCTACGGTATCCCACGATCTTAGGGGGCCTCTCTCCTTCATACGTGGGTACGCGACCATGCTCTCCACCGTCGGCGACCTTAATCAACAGCAGCAGGAGTACGTGGAGAACATCCTCCGTGGCCTCGCCCGCATGCGCGATCTGGTGGAGAACCTTCTGGATCTGGGACGCATCGAGGCGGGTGTCGGGCTGGAGCGCGAGCCCTGTCACCTCGGTGTCATTCTCGCGGAGACCGTGGAGACCATGCGTGCCCGAGCAGCAGCGAAGGGCGTCACGTTGCGCCTGGAATCGTTGAGTCCCCTTCCCGCTGCGTCTGACCAGGCTGCGGTCGTACGCGGCGATGCAACCCTCCTCCTGCGGGCGATGACCAACCTGGTGGACAATGCCATCAAGTACACGCCGAGTCGAGGTGTGGTCACAGTTGGACTCTCTGTGCGGGGGCGTGATCCCACGAAGCGGGCTGTCATCAGGGTTTCCGACACCGGGATTGGAATCGCCCCTCGAGATCAGCCTCACCTGTTCGAGAAGTTCTATCGTCCCAAGCGCTCTGACGCGCCCGATGTGCCTGGCACGGGTCTGGGTTTGTCCTTGGTCAAGTCTATCGTCCATCGCCACGATGGGGAGGTGTCGGTCGAGAGCAAGCCCAACCAGGGCAGCACCTTCTGCATCACCCTCCCCCTCACTACCCCTTCGCCCGGAGATGGCTAAAGGAGTCTGCTATGCCCTTACAGATCGGTATTGTCGGTCTGCCCAATGTGGGTAAATCCACCCTCTTCAACGCGCTCACCAACGCGGGGGCCGATGTAGCCGCCTACCCCTTCACCACCATCGAGCCGAATCGTGGCGTCGTGCCAGTCCCCGATTCCCGATTGGAGGCTTTGGCGACTATGGTGCAGCCTGATCGAGTTACACCCGCCACCGTCGAGTTTGTGGATATTGCCGGCCTGGTCAAAGGGGCACACCGCGGGGAAGGACTCGGGAACCAGTTCCTGGGACATATTCGCACGGTGGACGCCATCGCCGTGGTCTGCCGCTGCTTCGTTGATCCCGACGTAGCCCACGTCGCTGGTGACATCGATCCCATCCGGGATGTCGAGGTGCTCGATCTGGAGTTGATCCTGGCCGACCTTGAGGCGGTAGAAAGGCGTATCCAGAAGACCCGCTCCGCCGCAAAAGCCAAACCCCGTGACTACGGCGCCGAGATGGAGGCGCTGCAGGAACTCTTGGGCCGGCTTGAGACTGGCCAGCGAGCCATCTCCTGGGCGGCGCGGGAGGGTCTGCGCGCTCGGTTGGGCCGGGAGCTTCAGCTTCTCACCGCGAAGAAGCGCATCTACGTAGCCAATGTGGCGGAGGATAGCCTCCCCGGCGGGGGAGAATGCGCCGAGCGCGTAGCGAGCTTGGCTGAAGGGGAAGGCAACACGCACGTCACTCTGTGCGCGGAGCTTGAGGCCGGGCTGGGTGACTGGCCCGCCGAGGAGGCGGCTGCCTATCGCGCTGAAGTTGGCTTGAACCGCTCAGGCTTGGAGAGACTGGCGCGAGC
>SKQX01000168.1 GCA_007118795.1 Thermoflexales bacterium
CCAACGCCAGGGGCCGATGCCGGGATCCAGTCGCCTCCCAGGGCCCAGTGTACCGGAGCCGACCCCTCGTGTCAAGGCCCCGAGCAGAGCATTCCATCACAAGTGACCTCTCCGCCACATCCCTCTCCCCCGGGGTTACCTCTCCGCCACGTCCCCTCTCCCCGGGGGGAGAGGGCTAGGGTGAGGGAGGACCTCGACGATCAACACCCCAGCTTCCACTCCCGACCAGCGCACCGCCCACCCTGCCTCAATCCACATACTCATACTCGATCGCCTCGGTGCGCCCGCGCCAGTACGCTCGGCGGCCCTCCGGGAGAAGCCAGGCTACCTCCCCCTCCAGCGGGATCAGCATCCCGTCCCGCCGTTCATAGTCCCAGAAACGCCCTTCCCAGGGGGTTGCCACCTGGACCCCCTCCACTTCCCGGTACCGCGTGTCCGAGCGGACCGTGTTGATCAACCCCTGCGCATCGAACGCGAATACCAGGTCCACTTCCGTTTCGCCATCCGTCAGCCTGGCTGTGGCCTGAGTCTCGTCGATCGGCTCCCAGCGCACCCCTTGCCTCGGCAATAGAGCGGTGGGATACCATGCCGCCTCAGCAAGGAACCGCATCAGCTCCCCTTGAGCCAGCTCGGGTGTGCTGGGCTGCTCCATCACAGTCACCAGGCCGAGCAGTTTCGCCACCAGAACGCCACGGCCGGCGACGTACCCATCGTGGACGCACACGGTCAGTGCCGGCGCCATCCGAATGCGGGCGTCCCACAGGAAACCGGGACGTCGCGGGATGACGTGCTGGGTCGACACAAACGGCCGCCATTGATCCTCCGCTTCGCCCATGTTGAAGCTACCGGTGTGCTCGACCGTCACAGCTGTAACCCACGGCTGACCATCATCCAGCACGGTGCGGAAGTAGCGCTCAACAGGTGCAGGCAGGTCGGCGATCTCGCGGCTATCGTGCGTGTCGATGGACGGCTGCGCGCGTTCCGCCCACATCTCCGCAATCAGCTGCTCAGTGCCGGCCTGCCAGCGCGCGCCCCCGTAGAGGACCACCAGCACCACACCAGCCACCAGTATCAATAGAACCAGCGGCAGGGCCCTTAACCACATCATCGTTCTCCTCTGTAACCCTCAAAATCCCGATCCAGGGGGTCTCCCGCACGCGGCCGGCCACGATGAGCACCGCTGCCCAAGTCAGCGCCGTCTCGCGGTGCACACCATCCCCGCGAAGACCGGGACGTAGCCCCGGCTCACGCAACCAGATGGCTAGAGATGCACAGACCGGGCCTTCAACCCCAGCCTCCCGCAGCCCATACCACTGCGCCAATCACAGAATTGGGCCACTCACCTGGGCAAGCCCAGTCGATTCTCGGGCATCTTCGACGCGCGTCAAATAGCCGCCCCACGTAGGCGGCATCGCGCCCACCTGGGCAGCGGCACGCGTTGCTGCTCCGATGCCGCTACTCCCCGATGATCTTCACCAGCACGCGCTTCCGGCGCCGTCCGTCGAACTCCCCGTAGAAGATCTGCTCCCACGGGCCGAAGTCCAGACGACCGCCCGTGACGGCGACCACCACCTCACGGCCCATGATCTGCCGCTTCAGGTGCGCGTCGGCGTTGTCCTCGCCCGTGCGGTTGTGGCGGTACTGATTGATGGGGGCGTGCGGGGCCAGCTCCTCCAGCCACTCCTCGTAGTCCCCCAGCAGGCCGCGCTCATCATCGTTGACGTAGACCGAAGCCGTGATGTGCATCGCATTGACCAGGCATAGCCCTTCCTGGATCCCGCTCTCCCGGAGACACGCCTCAACCTTTGGCGTGATGTTGACGAAACCACGGCGATCCGGAACGTTGAACCATAGCTCTTCGCGATAGCTCTTCATAATCCCTCCTAACCAGACACCCTAGTATTTGTCATCCTCCAGCCCGCGCTCAGCCAGGGCACACCACTGTCCAGCGCGGACCACAAGTACCGGGCGGCTCAAGGTCTCCAACACCCGGGCGGCAACATCAGGCAGATACTGACTGCGGAGGCTCTGCGAGCTGTACCTCGATCCCATCACGATCAGGTCATACGGTTCCGCCCGCGCCTGGGCCACGATCTCGTGCGTCACCGACCCGTGGCGCACCTCCAGTTCAGCGTCGACGCCCTCGGCTTCCGCTCGCTCCAGCAGGGCCCGCAGTCGGCGGGCCTGCGGCGTGTCGGTGGTCAACAAGTCCTGCCAATGCGCTTCCAGTCGCTCGGTGGTGGGGTAATCAAAACGCGCCGGTTCCACAACGTGCAGGACCGTCAGCGCCGCCCCCACCCGCCGCGCCATCTCCACCCCCCAGCATTCAGCGCTGGCGGCGTGGTCCAGCGCCCCGGTACTCACCAGAATCCGCCTCAGCCGGCGGTGCGCCGCCGCCGTGTAGATGAACGGCACCGGCAGATCCGACATCATCCGCCGAAACGCCCTGCCCCGCAGCCAACGCCGCAGCGGCGAACGACCCATCGACCCCAAAACGACGAGATGCTCCTCGGGAACGGCCTCTGCAACGATCACGCGGCGCGCCCGGCCTGGACGAACCCGCGTCGTATACGGCACGTCCGTTGCTTCAAGCTCTCCTGTAGTTGCCTCCAGTACCTGTCGAACCACAGGTTCCCGAGCGCCCTCCTCCACGATGCCCAGCAGCGTCACCGACAGCTGCAGTTGCCCGGCCAGCCAGACGCCGTAATGCAGCGCCGGCCACCCCTCCGGCGCCCCGTTGGTACAGAGCAGCAGACTGTAGTCTTGCGCCTTCATCACAGCAGCACCACACCGGCGACACCGGCCAGGACCAAGACGATCGGTGATGGAATCTTCAGCAGGTAGCCGGCCAGACTCGCAACCGCAATGCCGAGGGAGACCTGCAGCTTGGCACTGGCGTCGCCCCAGAACACATTCCAGGCCACCAACACCATCAGCACCGCCACCGCCGGCGCCAGGCCCTTGACGAAGTTCCCCACCCAGGCCTCCCCCCGCAGCCGCTGCAGGATGGAGATCACACCCAGCATCAGGACGGTGGGCGGCAGGATCGAGCCGAACAGCGCCGCCAGGGCGCCCGGAACTCCTCCGGTTCCGTATCCCACGAACATCGCCAGCTGCAAAGCGTCGCTGCCGGGCAGGACGGCCGAAAAACCCACCGCTTCGACGAACTCGGCCTCCGTCATGATCGAGCCAACCGCCTCCTCATACAGCAGCCCCACCGAAGCGGGCCCTGACGTAGTCAGCAAGTTGATCTTGATGAACGTCCAGAACAGCCTCAGCAACTCCACAAAGGTCATCTCAAGCCCCTCCAACCCCCAACCTTAGCTCCGGGCGAATTCACCAATCGGCCCACTGCCGCAGGCAGCCCACCCCCATCCCTACAGCTCCGGCATCGACATCTTCTCCGCGTTGATCAACTCCGCTCTGGCCGGCAGCCGCAGCTCCTCCCCACTCTTACAGAAGAACGCCAGGCCCCGATAACTCGTCAGATACTTGTACGAGGTCGAGAAGAACCCGCCCTCTGCTCTGACGATCAGGGGCTCCTCCTGTCGCGCCAGAATCTTCTGGAAATCCTCCGGCTTCACGCGCACGACAGCTCCCGAGGCTTTGATCGCGTTCGCCACAGCGGCCACTGCCGCCGCGCTTGATGCTGCACTCATCTTCCCTCCCTTATGGTGCCTTCCCCTTGCCGAAGGCTCCCCCCAGCGTGACTAGCTCGCGCCAGCGAGGCCTAAGCCGTGCGTGGCACCTGGCGCCGCCAAACGCCGCGCCACCCCACGGCCCCTCACCTCGCAAATCACGGGTCGAACCGACCGAATGTCGATTGTAGTCCCGTTTGACACCGGCGGCAAACACCTCCGGGGGAAGCGGACGTACCGCTTGATCGGCGGGACACACAATGTCACCGCTGAAGAGAGCCCCCGGCGACAGAGTCGGCAACAAGAGAACCCGGGGCACCAGGAACTCGCCACGAGCGGACTTGCCTGATGCCCCAACCCAAGCAGAATGTCCACGCTCGGCTTCGGCTCAATCGCGGCTGTGTAGTGACAGTGCTCCGTGGATATCGTTCGTTGAACCACATACTGAACGTGCCAGCGTGGCATGATCCCTGGAGACTACCCAATGAGAGACAGACTCAAGCTTGCACCCGTGCACGAAGGACTCCTGCTTGCCATTCTTGTCGCAGCGGTCGCCATGATATTCTCGGTACAACGGGGGTTGGATGCCTGGGGAGAGTTGCTCCGCATGGAATGGTCCGCCCTGCTCACTGCAGGGCTCGCAGGAGCCGCTCAGGGATTCGTGGAAGCGAAACGGGGGCGCCGCTCCGGCCTCTCCCTCACCGCTAGGTTCTTCAGCCTGCTGTTAGTTCTCGTCTTCACAAACGGACTGAGTGGCCAACCGGGTCACACCCTCTGGACAGGCGGGGTTGTGATAG
>SKQX01000251.1 GCA_007118795.1 Thermoflexales bacterium
GCTCAGCGTGCGCCAGAAAGGGCTCCAGCCGGTGTTCTATCACCACCACCGTGACGCCGTGCTCGCGCTGAAGCTGCACCAACGCCTGGACGACCGCCTGGGTTCCCGCCTGGTCGAGATTCGCCGTGGGCTCGTCCAGGATTAGGACGTCTGGACGCATGGACAGACTCGCCGCGATGGCCACCCGCTGCTGTTCCCCTCCCGACAGGCGGCGCACCGAGCGCCCGCGGAGATGGGCGCAGCCGGACGCCTCCAGGCCGTAGGTCACCCTCTCCGCCACCTCCTCCGCCGGCAGGCCCAGGTTGCGCGGTCCGAACGCCACCTCATCCTCCACCACCGCGTTGAAAAGCTGGGTGCTGGGGTTCTGGAAGACCAGGCCAACCTGGGTGGCCAGCTGAGACACGGGATGACGAGCCGGACTCAACCCCGCTATCCGCATGTCGCCCCGAATCTCGGCAGGAACCGGACCTTCCTCGCGATGCAGCAGACCGAGCAGGGCATGCGCCAAGGTACTCTTGCCGCTACCTGAGGGTCCTCCGATCAGCACAAACGTGCCGGGCCCAATGGACAGATCAACGCCGCTCAGGGCGGCCCCGTCCGGATACCTGACGCGGAGGCCCCGCACCTCGATGATGGGCCGTCCCACGGGCGCTAATGCCACCGGGTCTCCCACTCCCTAAGCCATTCGACGGTCGAGCGGATCCTCCAGCGGCGGAAGTCGGAGACAACGCGGTCGAACCGATCGTCGGTGGTCTCGGCTGCCCTGCGCTCCAGCTCCTCCAATCGATCCTGGCAGAGGGCCCGCTGCGCCCGCAGGAACGATGGAGCCCCTTCCAGCTCCAATCTGTCAAAGAAGTAGAGCTTGGCCAGAAACTCCACGCGGATATCCCGAACCGCGGCCACAGGTTCTCGCACCCAGGCCAGGAAGCCATCTCGTCCAACCGCGGTAATGGTGTAGACTTTGCGCGGAGGATAGCTTGACTCGTCCAAGACCGCCTCCACATGGCCGCTCTCCTCCAGGTCCTTCAGGGTCCCGTAGACATTGCTCATTCCCATGTACCAGACCCGGCCCAGCGCCTCGTCAGCCCGCTGATGTAGAGCGTAGCCGTGGGCCGGACCCTCCATCAAAAACCCCAGTAGCGCCCGTTCCATAGGAAACGACGACGGATAGCTCATGAGGCAGCGCTCTTACTCAGATCGTGGATACTCACTATGTAAATATTATACACCCCTTGCGAAAAGGGCACAAGCCGGGTTTCAGCGGAACCCGCTCCGGTCCCAGGTTTCGACGGGGCCCGGTCCCTCGCGGAAGAGTCCCTAATGTGGTCGGCTCGCCTCAGGCGCATGTGCCCAGGCCCGCCGTCTCCTCTGCCCATCACCACCTTTGGCACATGGCCGTGGCGATGATATAATACCGAGATCGGGAGATTGAGAATGGGTACTGGACGACTCTATCGCACGGACGGCATCGTCATCCACCGGCGTAGCCAGGGGGAGGCAGACCGCGTACTCCGCCTCTGCACCCCGTCGGGCAAGGTTGACGTGCTGGCCAAGGGCGCCCGCAAACTCCGCAGCCGCAAGGCCGGGCACATCGAGCTCTTCTGCCGCTCTAGCTTCGTGCTCTCCCGCGTCCCGAATTACTGGGACATCATCAGCCAGGCCGAGACTGTCGAACCTCATTCGCGCTTGCAGAGCGACCTGTTGCGGGGAACGTATGCCCGCTACGCCGTCGAGCTTCTGGATCGCTTCTTCGCCCAGGGTCAGGGGGAGGCGGCTCTCTACGATCTGCTCAACCACACCCTCTCCTGGCTGTGTGAGGCCGACGCCGAGGGACTCGATCTGGTCGCGCGCTTCTACGAGCAGCACCTTCTGGGGCTGGCCGGGTTCCGTCCCGAGCTCTTCCGCTGCGTCGGGGAGCACGGGATGTCTGAGCCGCTCCAGGTAGCAGAACCCGAGCTCTCCCGCCGGCCTTTCGGCTTCGACCCAGAGCGTGGCGGCGTCCTGTGCCCTGACTGCTACGAAGCAAGCCGGCGCACGCCGGACGTGGTCACCCTGTCGCCACGGGCTCTTCAGCTTCTCCGGGCCTGTCAGGGTCACTCCTACAGCAGCCTAATGTCCCAAGCTGTCCCGAACGGTCTCCACCGCGAGCTGGAGCGCGCCATGCACCACTACGTGACCTACCACCTCGGGCACAACGTCAGAGCGGCCGCCTTTCTGCACCAGATCCGACGTGGCCGCTAGGAGCGCCACGGTGGCGTGCTATACGAAGGCGAATATCGATGGCACACGACTGGAGTCGCCGCACCCCCATCCGAGAGCAACTGGGCCAGGTTCGTCTGGCCCTGAGCCCGCCCAACGGACGGATGCTCTGGCGATCTGGATATCGATTGATGGCCGGGCCCGTGGCTCAGCGGGACAGCGTCGTGGTCGAGGGCGACTGGCGAACCGCAGCGGGCTTAGGGTCGCGGCTATAAGGGCCGACACTGGGGCGAGACCCCAAGTCGGAGGATTACGGAAGCTTCTGATTTCCCGCGCGTCGACGCAGTGCCAAGACGTCACGGGGGCGCGGGCTATCGTCGTTAAGGAGGAACGCCATCAGCGTGGATAAGAAACCACTGACCTTCCAACAGGTCGTACTGCGCCTGCACGACTACTGGGCTGACTATGGCTGTCTCATCTGGCAGCCCTATAGTGAGAAGCTGGGCGCCGGAACGATGAACCCGGCCACCGTCCTGCGCGTCCTGGGACCGGAGCCCTGGAAAGTGGCTTACGTCGAGCCTTCCTATCGCCCCGACGACGGCCGCTTCGGCGATAATCCCAACCGTATGCAGATGCATACCCAATTCCAGGTGATCCTCAAGCCCGAGCCCGGCAATCCTCAGGAGGTCTACCTGGAGAGTCTGTACGCGCTGGGCATCCGTCGGGAGGAGCACGACATCCGCTTCGTCGAGGACAACTGGAAGCATCCGGCCCTTGGAGCCTTCGGCCTGGGCTGGGAGGTCTGGTTGGACGGCCTGGAAATCACTCAGTACACCTACTTCCAGCAGTGCGGTGGTTTCTCCCTGGACCCCATCTCCGTCGAGTTGACGTACGGTCTGGAGCGCATCGTGATGTTCCTCCAGAACGTACGCTCCGTCTGGGACATCGATTGGGACGGCCAGCACACGTACGGGGAGATCTACCTGCGACCGGAGATCGAGCACTGCGAGTACGCCTTCAACCACGCCGATGTCGATCGCCTGGCGCGGATGTACGATCTATTCGAGAGGGAGGGACATCGCTGCCTCGACGAGGGTCTGGTCATCCCCGCCCACGATTACGTCCTGCGCTGCTCCCATACCTTCAACCTCCTGGACACCCGGGGTGCCATCGGGGTCACGGAGCGCGCCACCTACTTCCGCCGCATGCGAGCTCTGTTCCTGGGGGTGGCAGAGGCCTACGTCCAGCAGCGCGAGCAGCTGGGCCACCCCTGGCTGAAGGACGCGCCGCCGGACGACGGTGCTGCTTCGTCGGACGCTACAGCTACCCCGTCCACGGCCAGGGCGATCCCACCCTCGGGGACGAGCGAACCCGCCACCCTATTGCTCGAGATCGGGGCGGAGGAATTGCCCGCCGGTGACCTGGCCCATGCCATCAATCAACTGCAAGAAGTGGTGCCCCAGACCCTCGATGGCGCGAGGCTCGACTATGGGGAGCTACAGGTGCTCGGGACACCGCGCCGGCTCTCGCTCCTGGTCGAGGACCTAGCCCCGCGCCAACGATCGGTCGAAGAGCTGATCAAGGGTCCGCCGGCTCGCATCGCGTTCGACGCCGGGGGCCGCCCCACCAAGGCAGCTGAGGGCTTCGCCCGCAGCCAGGGGGCGGACCTAGACGACCTTGCCATCAGAGACATGGACGGCGGTGAGTACGTGGTCGTCGTGCGCCGGGAGGAGGGAGAGTGCACATCGACCGTGCTTACAGACCTTCTGACCGAGCTGATCGCCGGCCTTCGGTTCCCGCAGAGCATGCGGTGGAACGAGACTCACGTCACCTTTTCTCGCCCCATCCGGTGGCTGGTAGCGCTGTTCGGCGACAGTGTGGTTCCCCTTGAGTACGCGGCCGTCGCGGCCGGCCGCACCAGCCGTGGACCGCGCCCCGCGGGATCGCCCCCCTTCGAAGTCCCCGATGCCGTCGATTATCGGGCTCTGCTGGGCGCCCAGCACATCGTGGGCGACCCGGAGACCCGCCGCCGCCGGATCCAAGAGGAAGCGGAGGCCCTAGCCCGGAGCGTAGGCGGACACATCCCCGACGATCCCGAGCTCCTGTCGGAGGTCACCCACCTGGTGGAGCAACCCACCCCGTTTCTGGGCCAGTTCGAGAAGGCCTATCTGAACCTGCCCACCGAGGTCCTGGTCGCGGTGATGAAGAAGCACCA
>SKQX01000195.1 GCA_007118795.1 Thermoflexales bacterium
GATGAGTTCGGTTCCCGGCGCATACGACGGCGCCGACCACATGCCGGCCTCCCGGCTGAGTTTCGCGCTGATGGATCCGTCGACGGCAAGCACCCAGAGGTCGAAGACCGGACTATCCTCAGCAGGCTCTCCTGACAGAGCAGGTCCGTGGAGCGTGGTGACTATGAACTCCCCCTGGGGCGACCAATCGACGCTCGGAGTCCAGACCCAGGGTCCATAGGTCCGGTAGGGGGCAAAACGGGCCAAGAACAGGTCTTGCCCGCTGTCAGCGCGGACTACTCCCACTCCATCCGGCCGCCCGTAGGCCAGGCTCTGCCCATCGGGAGACCAGGCGTAGGTGGTGGGCCACCACCCATAGGATCCGCCGCCGGAAGGTTCCAGAATCCGCCGCTTAGCGACCAACTCCCCCGTCTTGGGGCGCAGTCGGGCGATCCAGAGATCATTATTGGCCTGCCAACCAGGGTTGCCAGGAGCCTTCGAACCGGTGCTGAAGGCGATCCGGCACCCGCTGCCCGCCGGTTCGACAGTGCAGTTGGGTTCCCATCCCGCCCAAAGGACACTACCAACTTCCAGCCTGACGGGCTCGGCGGCAGCCAGAGCGGTGTTGACGACCCAAATCGTGTTGAGCGCGCGGTCGTGCTCAGTCTCCGTCGGGGCCCGAGTGAATAGAAGATGAGACCCATCGGCAGAAAGAGCGAAGACACGTCCGTCCAGATCCCCTTCGTTGGTCAGTCGTCGCTGGTTGACACTCGCGGCACGTATCACCCAAGCATTTCCACTGGCAACGTAAGCCACGGTGCCGGTGATAGCAACCGGCTTCTCATCCCGCCAAGCTCCAGTCAGGATGATCTCCGTACGCGGCTCCTCCACTGTGACCTGCCGCACCAATCGTCGATCCACCTCAACACCATCCTTGGACGTTGTCTGGTAGGTCAGCTCCTCCCAGCCGATTCGACCGGGTTCCAGAAGGTGGGCGTCGCCGCGGGGGATCGATGGATCGCGAACCATCCGCCGGTCAAAGGGGAGCTGACGTCTCTCCACCTTGGTGCGGGTTTCGACCCGGGTGACGCGGATGACCATGCCTTCTCCAACGACTGTTGGCTCCGGCGGTGCGACCCAGTCCTCAGCCCCAAGGGTGATATCAGCCTCCAGGAGTAAGTCCCGGACGGTGGCAGCCTCCGTGGTGATCTCACGGGTCTCGCCATCGGCAACCAGGGTAACGGTGTGGCCAGCAGTGTCGAGGGCACAGGCCACCAGACAGCAGAGGAGCAAGAGGAGGCAAACCCAGCGCGTCGTCATGGGGGCGATTATACCATCGGCGAGTGCGCGGGGCAACGGGGATCGGACGAGGGAAGATAGGCCAGCCGTGGAGATCGAGAGAACGACAGTGACTGCGCGGGCGGTTTGGTCTCCGCGCTTGCCCTGAACCCCATCCGGGACTAACATGGGTTGGCGACACAAGGTGTGGAATCTACCAGGTGTGGAATCTACCAGACAGGCGGGAGGACGTCATGAATCTAGATCGCTGTCAACGACTTGTTGAGCATATGAGGGCTCAGAACCTGGACGCTGTGGCACTCGTCCCGGGACCCAACCTGGTCTACATTACGGGGCTATCGTTCCATCTGAGTGAACGTCCCATCGTCGCGTTGTTTACGGCCGACGGACGGCCTGCGATCATCCTGCCTAAACTGGAAGCCGTGAGAGTCGTAGACAAGAGAATCGAGCTGTTTTCCTACAGCGATGAGGCGGGTCCAGGATCCGCGTTTCGCAACGCGGTGGATGCAATGGATCTGCGCGGAGCGAGGATCGGAGCGGAGAGCCTGCGAATGCGCTTGATGGAGCTCCAGCTCCTGGATCAACACGCACCTGGCTCCGAGTTGGTGTCGGCAGGGGAGGCCCTGGTTGACCTGCGATTGCGAAAGGACGGGAACGAGCTGGACCACATGCGGTCTGCGGCTGCAATCACAGATGAAGCGTTGAGGACGACGATGGAGCATGTCGAGGCGGAGATGAGTGAGCGCGAGATCGCGTCGCTGCTCAAGATTGAACTCCTGCGCGCTGGCGCCCACGGCATGGCATTCTCTCCAATCGTGCTGACAGGTCCCCACTCCGCCCTACCTCACAACACGCCCAGCGATCGTCGGATACGAGCAGGTGACCCGTTCATCGTAGACTTTGGCGCCAGCGTCGAGGGCTACGCGGCGGACCTGACCCGCACCTTCTTCGTCGAGGAGCCCAGCAGCGAATGGTCTCGTATCTACGAGGTGGTACGAGCTGCGAACGCGGCCGGTCAGGCGGCGGTGCGCAGGGGCGTGACCGCCGAGGCCGTCGACCGGGCTGCCCGCGACATCATAGAAGAAGCCGGGTATGGGGAGTACTTCATTCACCGGACGGGGCACGGCCTGGGGTTGGAGACGCACGAGCCCCCCTATGTGATCGCCGGGAATCGACAACGCCTGGAGCCTGGCATGGTCTTCACTGTTGAGCCGGGCATCTATCTGCCCGGGCAGGGTGGAGTACGCATTGAGGACGATATCCTGGTGACCGCCGATGGCCCGGAGGTCTTGACCAGTTTTCCCCGGGACCTAACAGCGATCCGGCTGTAAGGTCTTGAGTCCTAAATGCCACCGCCTGGTGTCCCGCGTTATCTAGAGGCACCTGGTGGAGTCAATGGTACGATTTAGCAGTCGGCCTACGCCGGGCGCAGTGGGGCAAGAGAGAACCTTTCCCCTCATACCACAAAGTCTGCCTCACGTTAGATTGTCAACAGCCGAGGATGTGCTAGAATTGCTTTCGGGAGGTTACTATGGGGACGACTGAAGAGAGAATGGAAATCCTGAAGATGATCCAGAAGGGTCAGATAAGTGCGGAAGAAGGAGCGACCCTTCTGGGAGCGCTGGTCAGGGAGAAAGAACCCAGCCCCCGACCCACATCTCCGACACCCAGGCCACAGCCGCGCCGATTGCGCATACGCGTCTCGGACTTGGAGACGGGCCGGCACAAGGTGAACATCAACTTACCCTGGAACCTGATCAACGTCGGGATGCACATGGGCGCACGGTTTGCCCCAGAGGAGATAGACCTGGAAGAGGTCATGCAGGCGCTTCAGGCCGGCACCGAAGGTAAGATCGTCGACGTTGAAGACACTGAAGACAAGGAGAGGGTGGAGATCTTCGTCGAGTGATGCCGTGCTGCCGGCTACTGTGAGATCACGCCGGCGCGGCAGCCTTCACGGTTCTTGTCGGGCGACTACCATCAACGTGACGTCGTCGGACGCAGGATTGTCGCCGACAAAGGCATCGAGGCTATGGAGAACAGCCCTTAGGCTCTCGCTGGCGGATGCATCGCGATCCAGCGTTTGAATGACATCTCGAAGTCGATCCTCCCCGTAGAAGGTCCCCGCGGGAGATAGGGCCTCTGTAACACCGTCGGTGTAGAGGATCATGCTGTCCCCCGGCTCTAGCACAGTCTCGTGCGCTCCGTACCGCACGTTCTCCAGAACACCGAGGGCTATCTGGCCCTTCGGGAGTTCCTCGAGCTTCTGCGTCCCGTCTCGCCGAATGAGCGGCGGATGATGTCCCGCGCTGGCATACTCCAGCTGGCCGGTTTCCAGCGACAAGATTCCATAGAGGGCCGTGACGAACATGCCGTGTCGGGCATCGGGCACGAGTAGTTCATTAACACGCGTCAGAACATCTGCCGGCGAGCGCCCCTCCGCTGCAGCAGCCCGCATCAAGGTTCGGGTGAGCGCCATGAACAAGGCGGCTCCGATGCCCTTGTCGGCTACGTCGGCGATGACCAGGCCGAGCCGGTCCTGGGGAAGCTCAAAGACGTCATAGAAATCACCAGCCACCTCCCGCGCTGCTCGCCAAGTTGACGCCAGCCCCCAGCCCGGAGGATCCGGCAGGTGCTCTGGCATGAAGGCCTCTTGAATACCCCGAGCCAGCTGCAGTTCTCGCTCCAAGCGTTCTCTTTGGGCCATCTCTTGTTGTAGGAGGTCGTTCTGAACAGCGAGGGCGGCTTGCTGGGCGATACCGGTGATGATCTCACGCCTCCGCTCATCGAGGCCGACAGGCCGGTCCATTTCTCCGATGAGCATCACGCCGAGCACATTGCCCTTCACCGAGAGCGGAGCACCCACGAGCACGCCCACTCCATCCATCCTCTGCTCTGACAGTTCTGCCAACCATTGCTCGGGAACAAGCAGCTGTATCTCCTCAAGCCCGTGGAGGACGATCAGCTGGTTGCCATCCCGCACGCCGTCAAGGAGCGGAAATTCGCCGAGTGCAAAGATGTGTCCGGACGGGGGGCCCCCGTACGCCTGCATGGTTTCGAACACTTGTTCCTCGTCGCTCCAGAGAAGAATGGTACACCATTCGACTCCGACCAGCATGGGAGTAATGCGGACTATGGCTCCCAGTATGGCGTCCAGCTCATTGAGACTGACGACCGCCTGGGCAACCTGAAGCAGTGCGGCGGAGACGTACGCCTCCTCCTGGCGGGCCTCCAGGAGCCGAGCGTTCTCGGCGGCCGCCGCAGCCTGGTATGCCACGCCGCGCATGATGGCTAGCCGTTCCTGGTGCATGGCCTCGGGCTCGCGGATGTACTCCTCGCTCTGTTGGTCGACAAGCATTGCCCCCAACACGTCGCCGTGGGCCATAAGGGGCAAGAGCAGTGGGGAATCAAAGGAGCGCAAAGGGGCTGGCAGCGAGTCCGAGTCCGGACCCGTCCGAATCTCGAGCAACACGGCGTCATCGAGGACGAGGAGTTCGTCGAACTGAGCTATCTCGCCCGGTCTGATCTCGATCTGATCGAAGATCTGTCGCTCATCGTGGTCGAGTCCGCAGGCAGCCGCGGGTAAGAAAGCGTCACTCGGCTCGTCCCAGAGGAATAGCGCACAGCGCTGGACCCCGACCAGCATGGGCATCAGGTGGACCACCGTGTCGAGCACCTCCTCCAGGGTCCCCAACGATTGCGTCGCCTCGGCCACCTGGAGCAGCACAGTGGATACATATGCCTGCTCTTGAGCCGCCTGCAAGAGACGTGTGTTCTCAATAGCGACCGCGGCGTAACTGGCGAAGGTGGCGGTCATGGCCCTGGATTCTCGCCCGTACTGATCGGGCATCCTGTGAGCGAGCATCAGTAGACCCAGTGGACGATCTCCTGCACGCAAAGGAGCCGCGATAGCCGAGTACTCAGGCTCAAAACCGAGGGCTTCCCCGAGGGGCTCAACAAGACCCGCTGACTCCCGCACAACAGGTCCCTCAGCGTACAGAGCTTGACGCAGCCAGGCATCGGCATCGAGCAGCGACGGATCTACACACATCCACTCCGTGGTGCCGTGGACCGCAGAGAGGCAAAGCACGTCTTCTTGCATCAGCCAGATGGCCGAGGCATCGCAAGGCACGAGCTTCTCCAGCGCCGATAGAATCTCGTCGAGGACCTCATCGAGCTCAATGCCAGCCGAGAGGAGCAAGGCCACGTCGCGCATGCGGTCAGCGACTTGTCGGCGCCATCGCTCCGATTGGTAAAGATTTGCGTTGCGGATGGCAATGGCGATGCTGTCCGCCAGTGCCTCGAACACAAAACGATCCTCCTGAGTGAAAGCGTTCGGCTGGTCGCTCTGGACATCAAGTACACCCAACACATCCCCGCCAAAGACGAGGGGTACCGCAAGTTGGGCACGGGCATCGGCGACGGGAGCTGCTAGAGGCCGATAGCGGGGATCCGACTGAACGTCATTGGAGAGCAGTGTCTCGCCGTGGCATGCCACCCAGGCCACAACACCTTCCGTGTCGGACAGGTCACAGACTGGCTCGACGACATCAAACTCGGCTGGATCGCGGGGAGGCCATCCTGTGCGGTACAACACCTTTTGCTCCACGGGATCCAGGGTATGAAGATGGACGTAGGGGTAACCGAACTGCTGATGGATAAGAGCGGCAACCCTGCGCAATAACTCGTCCAGATCGAGGACAGAAGCCACGGCGCGACCAACCTCGGCGACGGCAGAGAGCTGATCAGCACGACGGCGCAGATCGGTGTACAGGCGAGCGCCCTCGACAGCGATGGCAATTTGGTCCGCCAGGGCGCGGAGGACCAGCAGATCTGTCTCATCGAAACGCTCCGACTGATCACTCTGCACATCGAGGACACCCAGGACTCGTTCCTTGATCTTGAGCGGCAGTGCTGCCTCGGATTTGGTCTCGGGAAGCACGTCGACGTGGCGGTAGTGAGGCTCGTGGCTCACGTTGCCCGCGATGATCTCCTCCCCCGTCTCCGCTACCTGCCCGACGATTCCCTGACCTAGCCGGACTGACGGCCTCGGAGCCTGGCTGTCGCCGCCCTCCTGGACGAAGAGGGACGGTCCAGCACTTCCTCGACACACCAAGTTCTCCTGGTCGGGCTCCAGAGTGAACAGAGCAGCATAGTAATATCGGAAGGTTCGAAGGACAAGGCGTGTAACCCGTAGGGCGAGCTCGTCCAGATCGAGCAAGGTCGCCACCTCGGCGCTGACCGAGCGGACCAGAGAGAGCTGGTCCACCCGCCAGCGTTCAACGGCCACCTTCCGACCAGCCTCCAGAGCCGTTCCAGCCTGGGCCGCGAGACCCAGCAGCAGCGCTTGTTCATCTTCAGTGAAAGGGGGACCCTGGGTACGTCTCGCTTCCAGGACGCCGAGAGAGAGAGCGGGAGTTCGAAGAGGCAGTGCGATGACCGTCGGCTCAATGAAGGCGCCGTCCTGCTCCAGGGCACGATGCATGGCCGCCGAGAGAGGCGCAGAGGGGATTCCCACTCTCTCTGGTTCGGACACGCCCAGCGCCGCTGCATTAAGCCAGAGCGTGGCTTCGGCTTCAACCAGATCTGTAGTGGCCTCCAGAATCAGATCTTGCTGAGACGATAGCCCAGGTTGGGCCATCAGCTCGTGACCTAGCTCGATAAGGCGGCGCCAATCGTTTCGTACAGAGGACTTAACCGTAGGGTTCATGCGCGATCGTCGCAGCGGTTCTAGTTCTGAGTCATCGATCGCTATTGGAGTTGCTCGTGTGGCGACCGATTAGTGAGGGAGGGGTATCAACTGCCGGTCTCCTTGTGCTTCACCAGGGTCAACACATTACCGCCCCCCGGCTCGAAGTCGAATTGGACCTCATCCATAATCTTCCGGATAAGATGGAGGCCCAATCCCCCCCCGTTTCTGTCTCGGAGATCGGCACTAAGGTTTGGCTCGGGCACCGACTGCGGATCGAACCGGTCACCATGATCCCGGAGAACGACAGTCATGAGGTCGTCCTGGACGTGATACGTACATTCGATGGTACCGGACCCTTCACCGCCGTAGGCGTGCTCGATGATATTGGAGCAAGCCTCGTCTACGGCCAATCGCACCTGATAGGCAGTGCAATCATCAAAGCTCGCCTGGTCAGCTGCCCCAGCCACGAACTCATCGATGGCGGCCAGGCTCTCGTACTGAGCAACGAAAACCCGTGTCTCTGTCCTGTCCATCTGAACGACCGGAGTGTCTGAAATCAAGTCTGAACCGATCTTAGTCTATCTAGCCGGCGCCACGGCGGGCCGCGACGCTAGAAGCTCCCCACGGCCTCCATTGTGTCATCGTAGAAGCTAAAAAGAGGCACAAAACCAGCCAGATCGAAGGATTTCCAGATGGGCTCGGGAACGTTCGCCAAGGCCAACTCCCCACGGTTCAAGCGCTGGCAAGTCTTCTGAGTGTCGATCAAGACCCTTAAGCCCGCACTGGATATGAAGTCAGTGTCACTCAAATCTAAGACGATGTTATATTGCCCTTGCTCCATGAGATCGTCTAGGACTGCTGCCAACTGTGGTGCCGTAGCGCTGTCGACGCGTCCTGAGACCTCGACGACGGTACTCCGCTTGAACTCCCTCGTGGCAATCTCCATGTCAACCTCCTTATCACGCCGAATGAGCTCGAGGAACGGAGATTATACCACGATGCCAGATGCGGAACAAGAAGACCTCCGACTGGGTTGAAGAATCATGGGGTCTCCAGTAGAATGGACGTAGTATGAGGTTGCAGGTACAGAGAACATGGGCAGCCTGGGTAACCCCAGCTAGAGCGGTATGCGAATGACACTCCCTGGGTGAAGTAGTCTGCGCGATTGGCATGGGGATGAGGTCGGACCTGACCGCCTGCTGCTGATGGAGCTGAAAGCAAGTATCATTGCGAACCAGGGGAGGGAGCCGGTGCTAAGAGCGCTACTGCCGGTCGCTACCAAGGAAGTGGTGGTCTTGCGCAACCGCAGGAGGTCGAGTTTGCAAGCAGATGCCACAGGCGGCTTAGGGCTCGTTGAAGCGGTAGAGACACGGTGGACGAGGCGTGCTTAGCCAAGGACGCTGGACATGAGCGAGACACCGGAAGGTGTTGGCCTGACGCCACTCGGTTGAGCTGCGTGGCTAACCGCAAGCGGGGCCCTCGTGGGAAGCTTCTTCCATTGAGAGGTACGCACGCACAACAGTTCGCTCAGACAGACGGGGACCTGCTACCTCATCCCGTTTACCGCTGGGCCAAAGTGTAGGAGGTTTGAGATGGAGACTCGACTTACGCACGTCAGGGCGAATGTGCGGAAGCTCCAGGAAGCGGTCGCCTGGTACTCGGAGATGCTGGGCTTCGAAGTACAGAATGTGTGGCCGCCCGATGGACCCAACTACGTCGATTTCGTGTCTGCAGAGGGTGCCGCTTTTTCGCTTATGGTCGCGGACCCGGTGCCTTCTGGCGGTCGATTCAACTTCTCGGTCAGAAACGTCGACACCCTATGGCGCGCCTTGAGGGAAAGGGTGGAGGTGGTCGAACCGCTGTTCGAGACGGCGTATGGGAGTCGCAAGTTCACCATCCGAGACCTGGATGGCAACGAATTGGGTTTCGTAGAAGGGTAAGCACTTCGGACGCGGAGCCTCGGAGCAGCGTCTCGCGGGAAGAGACACGCTGCTGGAATTGTGCGGATGGGGAACTGAGTTGAACCGCTCAACCGTGGGCTGTCCGAAGGGAAGGCGGCAACTCAGAGAGCTAGTAGAGACCACGGCGTCAGGTAGGGCTGGGGCAGTGGTTCCCCAGCAATCGAAGAAGCCCCGAGACTGACAAATCTCGGGGCTCCATCCCTGCTTGCCTACAGCCAGAGAAGATCTAGATGAGAGCCAGTTGCTCCCCGCCCTTCCTGAAGGCTTGTACGGCGGTGTCCAGCTGATCCGTGGTGTGTTCGGAGCAGAGTTGGACCCGAATCCTGGCCTTGTCCCGGGCGACCATCGGGTAGACGATGGGCAGCACGTATATGCCCTCTTGCCAGACGAAATCCGCCAGTTCTTTAGCCGTCTTACTGTCGCCGCACATGATGGGCACGATGGGCGTCTCACTGTGGCCGGTGTCGAAACCGAGCTCCTTCATCTTGTCCAAGAAGTAAGCCCGATTATCCCATACCCGTTCGACGCGCTCTGGGTTCTCCGTCATAACGTCTATGGCCGCGACTGTCGCCGCCGCAACTCCGGGCGGCAGGGCTCCGCTCAGCAACCAGGTGCGAGCCTTGTTCATGGAGAAGTTGATTAGCTCCTCGCTTCCGCTAATATGACCACCCACGATGCCGAAGGCCTTGGAGAAGGTGCCCATCTCGGCGTGGACCTGATCACGAGTGAGTCCGAAATGGTTGACAATGCCCCGTCCCCCCTCTCCGAGTACCCCCTCGCCGTGCGCGTCGTCGACGTAGACACCAGCCCCGTGTTCCGCGGCGATCTCGGCGATCTGGGGCAACGGAGCCAGATCACCATCCATGCTGAAAACTCCATCCGTGACGATCCATATGTGCTCGTATGTGGGCTGATGAGTCTCAGCTTCCTCCATGATGCGAGCCAGATCGTCGACGTCTTTGTGCCTGTAGATGGCCTTGTCGGCCTTGGTCAGGCGGATGCCGTCAATGATGGAGCCGTGGTTCAGCTCATCGGAGACATAGAGATCACCGGCTCCGGCGAGCTGCGAGACAATACCCTGGTTGGTCATGTAACCGGTCTGGAAGGTGAGGGACGCCGGGGCCCCTTTGAACTCCGCGAGGCGCCGATCGAGGGCGCGGTGGAGGGACATGTCTCCCGCGATGGAGCGATCGCTCCCCGCCCCTGCGCCATATTTTTCGGTGGCAGCGATCATAGCGTCGACGACACGAGGGTGGGTCGATAGGTTCAGGTAGTTGTTGGAACAGAGCACAATCACCTGTCTGCCCTCAACCAGCGAGGTGGGCTCGCTAGGTCCCTGGAGCTCGCGGGGTTCCCAGGTCAGTCCCTCCTCCTTCAAGCGTTCATACTCATCACCCAGGTACTCAATTGGTTCTCGTCCGATTGTCATCTGTGTGACCTCCCGTTTCGCTATGGTCAAGTCGTGTATCGCAGCAGGTAGAGGCTGATCCGAAATGCCAGGGAGTGGAACTCCGGTCTGCTCCCTCTTAGTCCCCCATCCGCTGCTCCAGTTTCTCCAGCATGTCCTCTACCATCGTGGAGAGGTCATAGGCTGGCTTCCAGCCCCACTCCTCCCGTGCTGCCGAGTCATCGATCGTGCAGGGCCAAGACTCCGCGATCTGCTGGCGGTAGTCAGGCTCGTACTCGATCTCAAATGCCGGCATGTGCTTCCTGATCTCTGCAGCTAGCTCCTCCGGCGAGAAGCTAAAGCCGGTCAAGTTGAAGTCGGCATGATGCTCGAGTTGCTCGAAGTCAGCATCCATCAACATAAGTGTTGCCCGAATGCAGTCAGGCATATACATCATCGGCAGGACGGTATCCCTCTCCAGAAAACAGGTGTAACGCTGATTCTTGAGCGCCTCGTAGAAGATCTCCACGGCGTAGTCGGTGGTGCCCCCTCCAGGCAACGTCTGGCTGCTGATAATACCCGGATAGCGCACGCCACGCACGTCCAAGCCGAACCGATCTACGTAGTAGTCGCAGAGTAGCTCTCCGGAAACCTTCGTGACCCCGTACATCGTGGTCGGCCGCAAGATAGTCTCCTGCGGCGTGTCATGCTTCGGCGTGTCCGGTCCGAAGACGGCCATAGAGCTGGGCCAGAAAACCTGCGACATCTCTCGTTCCCGGGCCATTTCGAGAACGTTGACCAAGCCATCGAGGTTCACTTGCCAAGTAAGCTGAGGTTTTTCTTCACCGACCGCAGATAAGATGGCCGCCAGGTGGTAGATGGTGTTGATCCGATACTCATCGATCACCTCGCGTATCATGTCTCTTCGTGTGACGTCGAGATATACGAAGGGACCAGAATCGCGCAGCTCCGCCTCGGGCTCGGTCTTATGTCCTGCGGCGACCACGTTCTGTCCCCCATATCGCGCGCGCAGCGCCATAGCCAACTCCGAGCCGATCTGTCCAACGGCGCCAGTCAGCAGTATCCTCGACTTTTCAGATTTGGCTCCCATCATTCCTCCGGTTGGTCCTCTGGGGACCAGTGCACGTGACCTACTCAGTTTGGCTTAGCTGGTTCAAAAGGGGTAAGACCATAGTCTCCGTGGCCTAGGGCGGCTCTCCGATTCCCCCAGGGTCCTATGCGAGAGACTCCTACAGACCACCGATAGCGACCTTACCCCGCGAGAGAGTATAGCACACTGCGTCTCTTTTTCCAATGGGCTCGCTGTGCTATAATGAAGAGCAGGATCTGCCTGGATACAGAGGGGGAGATGATGAGGAACGCCGTCGGTGGGGGAACACCGGTCTGGACGGAACCAGGCCGCGCCGCTATTATTCGTTACCGCCTGGGCGATGAGAGTCGGGTGATGCGGCTTGACGAACCGAATCACACCCGCCATCTTGAGGGACTGCGTTTCATCTGGCGGTGGCAGCCAGAGGACGGTGACTTCGGTGTCGAGATTCCCGGGTACCGGATGTGGGTGCGGGTGACCCACCGAGGCAACGTCCCTGCTTATATCGACGAAGTCGATGTGCTCGCGGCCCCGATGCCCCACCTCGGTGCGACACCGCGGAAGTGGAGTGTCTACCAGAATGGCTGGCAGTCTTGGTCGCCCGCTTTCGCCCGCCATCTGGGGAACGGCCTCCACACAACCCCGGGTACCGACAGTTACCAACGGCAGCACCAGCCCCATTGGCAGCCCGGAGAAGACGGCTCGATCGGATCGGAGTGGCTGACAGTGGTCTCCACTTCGACGGCTCAAGGACGGGCAGCGCTGCTGGTGGGCTTCGTCACCACTGAGCGTCAGTTGGCCGAAGTTCGTCTCAAGGAGGATGGATCGGAGCTGATCGCCCGATGCTACTTCGATGGCATTCGGCTAGATCCCGGTGATTCAGCCCGTTCCGAGCTGTTGGTGATCCAAGTCGGGCCGGATCCCCTGGAGCTACTGGAGTGGTGGAGTGAGGAAACGGGGCGTCAGATGGGAGCCCGCATCCCCAAGAATCCCCCGACTGGATGGTGTTCGTGGTATACGTTTTACGGAGAGAACACGGCTGAGGACATAGCGAATAACGTGGCGGCCATCGATAGGCACGATCTACCTCTGGATGTGATCCTCATTGACGATGGCTACCAAACCGCGATCGGAGACTGGTTCTCAGTGGATAAGACCAAGTTCCCGGGCGGAATGGAGCCGGTGGCGGATAAGATCCGCCAGGCAGGGCGTCAGGTCGGAATCTGGACCGCCCCCTTCGGTGCTGCGGCTGATTCACAGCTATTTGCCACTCATCCCGACTGGGTTCTCCGGGATGAAAATGACGAGCCGGTCGTGGGATGGGAGCATTGGGGGAAGACTTGCTATGCACTTGACGCCACCCATCCCGAGGTCCTGGAGTGGCTGGCAGCGACGTTCCAGCGGATGCAGCGCGAGTGGGAAGTCTCCTTTTTCAAGATTGATTTCCTGTTTGCGGCGGCGCACCGGGGAGAGCATCGTGACAGCTTTGCTACCCGCGCTCAGGCTCTGCGGCGCGGGGTGGAGGCCATTCGGAAGGCTATCGGGCCGAAAGCCTTTCTCCTCGGCTGTGGTGCACCACTCGGCTCGTGCGTGGGTCTGGTGGACGGTATGCGCATTGGGCCAGATGTGGATCCAAACTGGCATCCGGTCTGGCGACACGACCTCAGCTCTGTATCCACCCAAAACGCGCTGCGTAACGTCATCACGCGCGCTCCGTTTCATGGGCGTCTCTGGGGAAACGACCCTGACTGCTTACTGGTTCGCGGCCGGGGTGATGACATGGATCTGGCGTTAAATGAAGTGCGGACGCTGGTGACACTGGTGGCGTTATCGGGTGGGCTGACCCTGGATTCCGACGATCTATCCGAAATCGAGCCTGGACGCCTGAAGTACCTGCGGCAAGCACTGCCGCCGACGGGCATCTCGGCTCGTCCCCTCGATCTGTTCGAACGCGAGATGCCGCGTCTGTTTCTACTGTCTGTAGAGCGGGACTGGGGACGGTGGTGGGTTGCCGGGGTGATGAACTGGGAGAGGCAGACCACCGAGACGGTCATCCAGCTGGGCGACTTAGGGCTGCCACCGGGACGTTATCACGTCTTCCACTACTGGCGCCGCCGTTATCTGGGGATCGTCGATGACACGGTGGCGCTTCGCCGGCATGAGCCCCACGAGACGGTGGCTCTGCTCTTCCGGCCCGTCTCCGACCGACCCGATTTGTTGACCACAACGTTTCACGTGTGCCAGGGCACAACCGAGATCGCGAACTATGAGTTCGAGATCGTCGACGGGCGGGCGAAGATCCGGATCGTTCTGAGGAAGCGCGGTCGCCAGTTCGGGCGAGTGCTCTTCACTGTGCCCGGACGGTGGCGTGTGATAGAGGGGCGAGTGGACGGGCGTCGCCAAGCTCCGGTCGTGGATGCTCCTCACGTCATCAGCTTGGGACTCACCCTGGAGGAGCGAGCGGAAGTCGAGGTCAGCTTTGAGAGAACAAGGGCCTGAAGCCGTATCGACCGCGCTTCGGGGGTCGACCGGGGACGGCGATCGAGGGGGCGGCCAACCAGAGCTGAAACCCACTATGAGGGCCCTCGGGTCCTGGCTGTGTCGCGTGGTCGGTCCGCATCATCCCAACGTCGGTGATATGCGGGACCAGTACACAGAGAGCACCAGCTCGCCAGCGCGTGTTGTTACCCACCTCTACGCTGTGCCCATTGCGGTGCTCGGGCTGGTTTGGTTGATCGCGGTCACCGACGTGTCGCGCCTGGTAGAGCACTGGCAGATGGTGCTGATATTCGTGGCAATCGCTGTTCTGCTACGGCGCTGGGGCATCGTGCTATCCATCGGAGCCGATTCCGGAGACGAAGGGGAGATTCGCGGTTCACTGGAAGAAATCGTGTCCTGGTCAGCTGCCCTAGTACTCGGGCCCACGGGGGTATGGGTGGGGGCCGCGGGTACGCTGATTGACTGGGTCTCCCGTTCTCGGCCGCTATCGGGGCCGGCTCGGTGGCGGAACGCTGGCGAACTGAGTGTCGAGCTCAGCGGGATCACCGCTGCACTGCTCGCTCTGGCGGTCCATCGACAGGTTGGCGGGGCTATTCCCATCAGTGGTGCGACCCTGGCCACATTGACCCCACCTCTCGTGGCCACGACGACACGGTTTCTCGTAGGCCAGCTGTTCGCGCTGCCAGCGCTCCTCCTCTGGAAGGATTCGCCGCGTCAGTGGCGAAAGACACCAAGCTTCGGCCGATCTCTCGCTTCTGCGACCGCCCTCCCGCTGCTAGCCAACTGCTTTGCCATCCTAGCCGCGTTGCTCTACACTGAGTTTGGGTTAGGTATCAGTCTATTCTTCGCTGGCGGAGTGGCCTTGACCAGTCTGCTGACCAACAGGCTGAGCAGCACGGCGATGGACAGCCGTCAGCGTCTGCGCAAACTCGAAAGACTGGAACGGCTAGGTCGGGACATCATCCAGACCCCGGTCGATCCGACCACGTTGTCGCAAATCCTGTCAAAGCACGTGCCGGGGATGTTCGCCCAGTCACAGATCGAGGTGCGACTGTTCCCCGATCAGATCATCTATCGTCATCCTGACGGCTGCTCGCCGCTGCCGGAGGCCGCCTGGGACTGGTTGCGAAAAAGATCCGGCGCGCACTGCCTGCTTCCGGATGAGCAGGTTCCCTGGAGAGAACAGGATAGGGAGGTTGGGCGGCCGGGCGCTAGGGTGCTGATCACGGCGCCGATCCTCAGATCGGAGGGCACCATCCCTATCGGTGGGGTCGTGCTGGCCAGAGGGACGACAGCTGCCGTGGGCCGTCGAGAGGTCGCCAGCGCTCTGCCTGCAGTCCAGACGTTGGCTTCACAGATCGGGTCAGCCCTTCAAGGCGCCGAGCTCTACCGGGTGGAACAAGAACTATCGCTGGCGGGGCAGATCCAGAGCAGTTTCCTTCCTGGGTCCTTGCCCGAGATCCCGGGCTGGCAGTTGGAGGCCGTCTTGAGACCCGCACATGAGACGGCGGGTGATTTCTACGACGTTATCCCCCTACCCAACGGACGGTTCGGCCTGGTAGTCGCAGACGTAGCCGGCAAAGGCATGGGAGCAGCGCTGTACATGGCCCTGGCCCGGACACTGCTCCGCACCTACGCCCTGGAGTACCATAATCGACCAGACTTCGCCATGAAAGTCACCAACCGGCGTATCCTGCTGGATACGGACGTGACTATGTTCGTCACCGTCTTCTACGGCGTCCTGGATCCGACAACGGGCACACTTACTTACTGCAATGCAGGTCACAGCCCCCCTTACCTTCGACGTACTGGGCGCGAAGGTAAGACCGAAAGACTCACCAGAACTGGGATGGCGCTGGGTGCGGTTCGCGGCGCCTCCTGGGAAGCGCGTTCCGTTCCGATGGGCGTCGGCGACACCCTGGTAATCCACTCAGACGGCATCATAGACGCCCAGAACGAACAAGGGGCATTCTTCGGGGAGGAAAGGTTGCGCCGAATTGTGACGGAGTCTGCAGGAGAATCAGCGCTTGCGCTTCAGACCGCGATGCTGCAGGCCAGTGAGGACTTCAGCGGTATGACTGGTCAGTTTGACGACATTACCCTCATGACACTGCTTCGGGCCAACGACCCCACGCTCACGGTATGAACCCAAACACAGAAGATGCCCTGGTCGCTCACCGCGCACTGTTGACGGCATATGGTGAACACATGTGGCGCCCTCACGACCCAATCGCAACGCTGATATCTACCATCATCTCCCAAAACACAAACGATACCAACCGAGACGTAGCCTTTGAACGGTTGCGGGAGCGGTTTCCCAGTTGGGAGCAGGTCCGCGATGCGCCCGAGGAAGCCATCGTCGAAGCGATCCGGCCGGCGGGACTGGGACCGACAAAGGCACCGCGTATCCAGTCTGCCCTGCGCCGCGTTACGGAGAGAGCCGGGAAGATAAGCCTAGATTTCCTACGCGACTTGCCCACGGAGGAGGCCCGTAGGTGGCTCATCGACCTTCCGGGAGTGGGTCCGAAGACTGCGGCGATTGTGCTTTGCTTTGCCCTGGGGAAGGCAGCTTTTCCTGTTGACACGCACGTGCACCGAGTCAGCCAGCGCCTCGGTCTCATCCCGAAGGGTACCAGCCGGGAAAGAGCGCACGATCTCTTGGAGGAGATTCTGCCCGAGCGAATCTACTACTCCTTCCATCTCAACCTCATTTCCCACGGGCGGACCATCTGTCACTCGCGGAACCCTGAGTGTGGGGCATGCGTGCTGCGTGAGGTCTGCGATTACTACGGCTCCCTGGTGGAGGAGGATGAGGGTCTCTGAGTGGGGTTCTCGGCCGAACTGGGCAGCCGCCGGCACATCTGAGTTTGGGTTATCTCCTTGATGCGGATGATCGATGAGTAACAGTCGAGTGAGGCTGGGACGACTGGGCGAATCCGTGGCAGTCCAAGAGCTTACGCGGCGAGGTCACAGGGTCGTCAGTCGCAACTGGCGGTGTCGGATCGGCGAGGTAGACATCGTCGCTTGCTACGGCGAAAGGTGGACATTCTTTGAAGTGCGGACGAGGCGCGGCCGTGACTTCGGTGTCCCAGAAGAGTCGCTCACGGGAACCAAGATAGAACGAATGGTGGACGTGGCGTGCATGTACCTGGCCGAGCACGGCGAAAACGTTCACGAGGTCGATTGGGGTATTGGACTTGTGGCGGTAGAGATGGACAGAGCCGGTCGTTTGTTGCGGGTCGATGTCTACGAGAACATCCTACCATAAGCTTCTAGCGGGCAGTCGCGGCGGCTAACCGTGTCTCGATCCTGGAAGCTGGATCCTCCTCTGCTAGCTGTCGTCGGGCCCACCGGGGTGGGTAAGACATCGCTATCGCTTCATCTCGCGGAATCGTTCGAAGGCGAGATTGTCTGCGCCGATTCGCGCTCATTCTACCGGGGGATGGATATCGGCACGGCCAAGCCCACACCGGAGGAGCGCGCCCGGGTTCGGCATCATCTTATTGACATCGCTGATCCAGACGAGACCGTAGGACTGGCTGAGTATCAAGATCTAGCTTATGCTGCTATCGACGATATCCGCCGGCGGTTGAGGCTACCACTGCTCGTGGGAGGGACCGGCCAGTACGTGTCGGCTGTCGTCGAGGGTTGGCGGATTCCCCGGGTACCTCCGCAGCCGGAACTCCGAGATGCGCTGGAGACGATGGCTGAGGAGGAGAGTTCATATGCTCTCCATGCGTGGCTGGAGCAACTGGATCCGGATGCAGCGGAGGAGATCCATCCCCACAACGTCCGACGGGTCGTGCGCGCACTGGAGGTTTGCCTGATCAGCGGGCGGCCTATCTCCAAGCAAAGGGGGAAAGAACCACCGCCGTACACTGTCCAGCAAGTGGGACTGACTATGGATCGCGACAGACTTTACGAGCGTGTGGATAGGCGACTCCAGTTGATGCTCGATGCAGGGCTGTTGAAGGAGGTCGGTGGTCTGGTGGCTCGAGGATACGACTGGACCCTGCCGGCCATGTCGGCAGTGGGCTACGCAGAGTTTGAGCCCTACTTCGCGGGTGAGGCATCGCTCGATGAGGTGATCAAACAGATCCAGGCCGATCTTCGTCGTATCATCCGTCATCAGTACAACTGGTTCAGTCTGGACGATCCGGAGATCTGGTGGTTTGACGTGGGACGCATGTCCCACGAGGAGATCGAGTCTGAGGTTGGGACGTGGCTGGAGCGGCTCGGGGGTAACGGTGGATGAAGTTCGGTGGGTTCGTGCCAGCCGCCTACGGTATACAGGTTCCCTGACGCTTGCATCGCGTATATGCTGATGGTAGAATGCCCAACGTGAGGTGTGCTGTGACTCAACAGCAGGAGCTGGTTGATGCTGATCCGTCCCGCTGAACCCGAAGACTTAGCGCCCTGCAGGGCGCTTGATCACTCAGGCACAACCGACCGTGTCTGGCAGATGGAGAACTGGCCCGATAGTGCGATGCCAGCGGTATCGTTTCGCACGGTGCGTCTGCCCAGGGAGATCAAGGTGGAGTACCCGCGGCAAGGCAAAGCCTTGCTCACCGGTTGGAAGGATCGAGACGGATTTCTCGTGCTGGAGACAGACGGTGGGGTCTCAGGGTACGTAGCGCTGACAGCACGGCCCGAGAACGGACTGGTCTGGGTGGGAGATCTTGTGGTAGATCCTTCCGAACGGCGCCGCGGCATTGGAACGACGTTGCTGAGAGCTGCCGCACACTGGGGACAGAAACGTGACCTAGGCAGGTTGATGGTCGAGGTTCATACGAAGAACTATCCAGCCATCGCCTTCTGCTACGCTTGCGGGCTGACCCTTTCTGGCTACAATGAACACTACTGGCCTAACGACGACATCGCGCTCTTTTTTACCGGAAAACTACGATAGCTCGTCTGTTGGTCACGTCTAGTCGGCGGGTGTAGGCTATCGGCGACAGGCGTCCGAAGTGGGTGCGCTGGGATGTTCGTCGGATACAGGT
The DNA here is from genome assembly GCA_007118795.1 of Thermoflexales bacterium. Classification (GTDB taxonomy): domain Bacteria; phylum Chloroflexota; class Anaerolineae; order B4-G1; family B4-G1; genus SKLM01. Next base: position 18,929 of record SKQX01000195.1, read on the forward strand.
TTAGTGGGCTGATGGATCTCTTACTGGCGATAGATGTAATTAGGCTGTTCGAGTGGCTCAACGTGGTGTTGACCTCGGGCATCGTCATCTTCTCGTTTGCCCTGCTGCTTTACCTGCTCATCTACAGTCGTCGGAACAGCGTGGCTCGTACCTTTGCTTTCCTGCTAGGATGCGTGCTCCTGACGTACTTCACTGACCTAGCCTTGTTCGATGTCAAGGACTGGCAAGTGGCCCGGCCCTGGCTGGGGATCCAATGGATTGGCATCGCCTTCACACCGGCAGCGTACTTGAATTTCTCCTACGCACTGCTGACCACAACGGGAGAACGGAACAGGACACGGATGACCGCCGTGCGCGCCAGTTATGTCATGAGCGCGCTATTGCTGCTGGCGGTGGCATTCAGCGATCTGGTGGTTAAGGGTGGCGGGGTGACTCATCGAGGAGTGCACTTGCGGCCCGGTTCGTTCTTCCCCCTCTTCACTCTTTACTTCTTGGTGGCCGTCGGCTGGGGGGCAGCGAACGTCCTACGGGCACGCCGGCGATGCTTGACCTCGACATCGAGGCGTCGCATGACGTATTTGGCGGTGACCTTCGCAGCGCCGGCGGCTGGTGCCTTCCCGTACCTGCTGCTGACCGGATGGCCAACCTCGACACCGGGGCTTGTCCTCTGGGTAGTTCTGGTGCTGGGGAACCTCGGGGTCGGATTCATGCTGGTCGTGCTATCGTACAGCGTCGTGTCTTTTGGTGCCCTGACCCCGGACCGCGTGGTGAAACACCGCATCGTCCACTTCCTGCTCCGGGCGCCCTTCGTCGCCACGCTGGTGGTGATCATCATTGTGGTAACCGGTCAAGCGGAAGGCTGGTTAGGCCTCCCGAGCCATCGTATCATGCTATTCGGTGTGGTCGGCGTCATCCTACTCCTGCAGATCAGTGTGGAGCTGGCCAAGCCACTGATAGATCGGGCGCTCTACATGGAGGACCGAGAGGAGATCGAGTGGATCCAGCAACTATCGAGTCGGCTGTTGACCTCTACTGACCTCCACCAGTTCCTGGAAAACGTGCTGACCGCTCTGTGCGAGTTACTGCGTGTGGACACCGCCTTTGTAGCTGTTCTAGACAACGGGAAGCCGCATCTGGAGGTCGTCTGTGGGGATCTGAGCCCAACTCGCCTGGGAGCACTCTCCTTCGAAGCCTGGCAAGCCTCGCTCGACCAGGTCTGCGGAGAAGCAAATCCGGCGGGGCCATCCGGGGACGATAATACCCCAGCACACGATCCTCAGCTTGAGCGACATGGCGATCTGTTTGTCTGGAACGGCTATTGGCTCGCGCCGCTGCGCTCCACCCAGGATGAGGGAGTGATTCTGGGAGTACTCGGGATAGCAGCCCGCGGACCTGAGCCCGATCTGACGGCAGAAGAGAAGGTGGGGGTGGAGACCCTGCTGGCACAGGCGTCAGTGGCCCTTGAGGACCGACGGCTCCAGCAAGGCATCTTCGGGGCTCTGGAACGGATTATGCCGGAGATTGAGGACATCCAGCGGCGGCGTGGCATGATCCACTATGTCGGCGATCAAGCACTCTCCGAGTTCAAGCTGGTGGAGTCCGGCGAACTACGGGAGTGGGTGCACGACGCGCTGAAGCACTACTGGGGCGGCCCCAAGTTGACGACGAACCCCTTGATGGCTCTCGAGGTTGTCGAACGGGCGACCCGCGAGCAAGACGGGAATGTCACCAAGGGCCTGCGGGCAGTGCTTCGCGAGGCCATTGAGAGACTGCGACCCGAAGGTGATCGGAAGATGACCGCGCCAGCGTGGGTTCTGTACAACATCCTAGACCTGAAGTTCCTCCAAGGACATAAGGTCCGGGATGTGGCGCACCGTCTGGCTATGAGTGAGTCGAACCTGTATCGCAAGCAACGCGTAGCGATAAAGGCCGCCGCACAGATGGTGGCGGAGATGGAAAGGGAGGAGTTGCAGAATCAGCACGAGAGGGTTACCCGGAGTGGATGAGCCCAGCTGACCATTGGGGACGTCTAACCGATGGTCGAGTTGGTAGCCTCACCAGCGACGAGGGCACGGGGAAGTGAGAAAGCAGGTGAGGAGCGGTGGTGGACGGTAGGAGGCAACAGAGATATGGGACAGAGGGGCGAATGGATCCCACCCAACGCGCCACTTAGCGAGGAATACTGGCAGTCATTGTTGCGCGATGGGGCGAACAGGGGGGAGGCGTTGGCTGCCCGGGACCCGGGCCGCTGGGATGACGAGATCACAGAAGAACCCACGACCCATGCAGGGCCTGGCGAGGGCAACCCCATTGACGATGCGTGGAGAGAAGCACGCACTCTTATGGACGAGGGCCAAGTAGTGGAGTTGCCCGTCGTCGGGTGCAACAGAGGCGGACTGCTCGTGGAGTGGAAAGGTCTGCAGGGTTTCGTTCCCGCTTCTCACCTGCAGAGTCTAACTCCTATGGGAGGGCAAGCGGAGCGACAGGAGGAGTTACGCCATCTGATCGGGACCAGATTACCATTGCGGGTCATCGAGTTGGATCCAACCAGCCATCGGTTCGTGCTCTCCGAGCGGACCGGTGACGCTGCTGACCCATCTGGCGAGCAGATATGGAGCACCCTGGAGCCCGGCGACGTCTGCGAAGGGCGCGTCACGAATCTCTGCTCCTTCGGTGCTTTCGTCGATTTGGGTGGCTTCGAGGGGTTGATCCATATTTCGGAATTGTCCTGGGGCCGGGTGGGGCATCCCGCTGACGTACTGGAGGTCGGGGAGACCTTGGAAGTCTACGTGTTGAACGTCGAACCAGAGCGAGAGCGAGTTGGATTGAGCATCAAGCGCCTCCAGCCCAACCCCTGGGAGTCCGTGGACGAGCGGTACGCAGTTGGTGAGCTTGTGGACGGAACCGTCACCCACGTTGTGGACTTCGGCGCCTTTGTTCAGGTGGAAGAAGGGCTAGAGGGCCTGGTCCACGTCTCGGAGTTGCCCTCGGGGAGCGCAGACAATCCTCACGCCATCGTGCAAGAGGGTGACCGAGTCTCGGTTCAGGTGCTCGACGTCGACAGAGCGCGACGGAGAATGGGACTGCGGCTCGAGCAAGTGCAAGTCGGCGCTGAGATCCGAGGATCCGATGACCGGGAGACCGAAGGGTAGAAATCTGCCGATTAGAGGACTATGAACAAGAGCCGGAGCCCGTGGCAGCCAGGATCGATCCTGGTTAGCCCGCTAGTCCCCCAGGTGACAGCGCTGCTGGTGATCGCGCTGGGAACGATCACCCTGTTGGCGGTGTTCGGCGTCGCCGACGGTCACTGGGTGAACGCGTGGGTCGATCTTCTGCGCTATCTCGTGGGCTGGGGCGTTTATCCGGCGGGCGCTTCCATCGTGTTGGCGGGTCTTCTGTGGCTCCAGTATCTCTTGGATCAAGTGGTTCTCTGGCGATGGCGTCCCTTCGTCGGTGCCGAGCTGGTGTTCTTCAGTCTCCTGGGACTAACCCACGTCATACTAGGCGGTACCGATCCTTGGGCATTAGTAGAGCACGGTGGAGGCGGGGGGCTTCTCGGCTGGGGGATCTCGATTTTCCTCCTGACCTATGTGGGATGGCTACCTGCGGTGGTTGTGCTGTCCGCCTTCTTCGTCATGGGTCTGGGACTTGCCTTTGACGTAACAGCGGACGACCTAAGGCAGACACTGGAAGTGGTGCGGGGGGGCATCGCTTCCTATCGGGCGCAGCGTGCCCGCAGGCGATCGGTAGGGGAGTCGCCAGTATCCGCGGAGAGACGACCTGGGCCTGCCGCCGACCCCACGGAGACGAATCCTCCCCGGTCGCCGACCCGATCGTCTCAGTCCATATCGAAGCGCAGGACCATCGAGCAGGGACGCCAGTCTGCCCTGCCGCCTATCAGCCTCCTTGATGAGTCGGAGGGCCCTCCCTTGACGGATCAGCAGGTGCGTCGAAAGGCACAGATCATCAAGGAGACTCTGGCGCAGTTCGGGCTGCCGGTGGAGGTCGTCGAGGTACGGATGGGCCCCGCCGTGACCCAGTTTGGCGTCGAGCCGGGCTTCGTGGAGCGCGCCCGCTCCAGTGAGCGGAAGGTACGTGTCCGGCAGATAAGCCAGCGATCGGACGATCTTGCTCTGGCGCTGGCGACGCCTCGCCTGCGCGTTGAAGCTCCCGTACCCGGTAGACCTTTCGTGGGTATTGAGGTACCCAACGAGGAGATACAGGTGGTCAGCATCCGCGAGGTCTTGACCTCGGACCCGTTTCGAACGGTGGATTCGTGTCTGGCGATCGCCTTGGGTCACGACGTGGCAGGCCAGTCAGTTGTGGCGGACCTCGCCGAGATGCCACATCTCCTGATTGGCGGAACCACCGGTTCCGGGAAGTCCGTGTGTATCAAGTCGATCACGGCCTGCCTGATCTGTAACAACACCCCTGACGAACTGCGCCTGGTGATGATCGACCCCAAGATGGTGGAATTGGTCCGGTTCAACGGGCTGCCCCACATCTACGGAGAGGTCGAGGTTGACCTAGACCGAGTCGTCAAGGTTCTCCGCTGGGTAGCTCTGGAGATGGACGAGCGCTACAGGCGATTCGCGGATGCTTCGGCACGCCATCTTGATGACTACAACCGCAAGATGGCCGAGGAGGGCAAGCCAGTTCTGCCGCGAATTGTTGCATTGATCGACGAGTTGGCCGACTTGATGATGCTGGCGCCCGAGGCGGTGGAGCAGCTGCTATGTCGCATCGCGCAGATGGGCCGGGCTACGGGGATACACCTCATCGTGGCAACCCAGCGGCCCAGCACCGACGTCATCACCGGGCTGATCAAGGCAAATTTCCCGGCGCGGATTTCCTTCGCCACCGCGAGCCAAGTGGACTCAAGGGTCATCCTAGATACCCAGGGCGCGGAGACGCTCCTCGGAGACGGCGATATGCTCTATCTGGCGGCGGATGCCAGCCATCCCGTCCGGGTGCAGGGGTGTTACGTCGGGTCAGAGGAACTGGATCGCATCATCGGTTTCTGGCGAAGAGAGACGGGACCAGTCGAGGAGACGACTCCGTGGGCGCAGATGGTGGGGCCCGACGTAGCCGTCGATGCCGAGGGCGAACCGTACGACCCTGACTACGTCGATGAGGAGATGCTTCAGCGGGCCATTTCTCTGGTGAGAGAACGGGGAACTGCCTCAGCCTCACTCTTGCAACGGCGCCTGCACGTCGGCTATCCGCGGGCCGCGCGTCTGATGGAAGTTATGACAGAGATGAACATCATCGGCCCGCCTGTTGCTGGTGGCCGCAGACGAGACGTGCTGATTGAGGGCCATGATGAGAATCTCCCCGACGTTGCGTCCTGAGCCCTGACCCGGACGAGCGGTACTGCAGAATGGAGCGCTCCCCTGGCAGTGGGCACGTGTCCTAAGTGCGGCGGCGATCTGGTCGAACGGACGGGGAAGATGGGCATCTTCTGGGGCTGCTCAAACTACCCTGATTGTGGCCATCGGCAGCGACCAACTGCCCCGGACGAAGGGGAGGAAGAGTCAGCCACGTGAACGATGCCCCCAGACTGGGACTCGACGTGGGGCGCCTCTCCGGACAGGAAGAGGGAGAGACACGCAGTCCACGGACCTCAGAACGTCATCGGATCATCGCCCACCTGGATCTGGACGCGTTCTATGCCGCCGTCGAGGTGCTCGAGAACCCGGACCTGGTGGGCAAGCCCATCCTGGTAGGTGGGAGACCGCAGAGCAGAGGAGTCGTTGCTGCGGCGTCCTACGCAGCTCGAGAATACGGGGTTCACTCGGCGATGCCCATGTACCAGGCAGTGCGGCTCTGCCCCCGAGCCATCGTCCTCTCCCCGCGTTTCCACCTTTACCGGGAGTACTCCCGCCGGGTCATGGAGATACTGCACCAGACGACCCCCGTGATTGAAGAGGTCAGCATCGATGAAGCCTACCTCGATTTGACGGATCAAGTGAATCAGTGGGGTGATGCAGCAAGGATAGCGCGGCGGTTGCAGCAGCGCGTGCAGGACAAGGTGGGGCTTTCAGCGTCGTTGGGGCTGGCCTCCAACAAGCTGGTGGCCAAAGTGGCCTCCGACTACGACAAACCGGGGGGTCTGACAGTCGTTGGTCCAGGCGAAGAAGCGGCATTTCTGGAACCACTGCCGGTGCGGGTGCTCTGGGGGATCGGTCCGGTCACCGCCGAGAAGTTGATGGAGATGGGCGTGACGACGGTGGGCGAGTTGGCGCGCCTGTCCGAAGGAAAGCTGGTGGACTGTTTCGGAGAGCACGGGGCGGCGATGGTGCGGCGGGCTCGGGGGATAGACCGGCGCGCGGTGGTGACGGAGCACACGCGGAAGTCAGTCAGTCGGGAGAGGACGTTCGACCGAGACTTGGGGGAGATGGAGGCGCTGAAGAGACAGCTCTGGGGGCTGAGTCAGGGTGTCTCAGAGCGCCTGAACCGCGCTGGTGCCGTTGCGGGAACGGTAGCGATCAAGCTGCGCTACGAAGACTTCGAAACGCTGACCCGTCAGATGAGTCTGGATGTGCCAACGGCTGATACGGTGAGGATCTACAGCGCCGCACTGGTATTGCTGTCGCAGACCTGGGAGTCAGGGCGCCCGGTTCGTTTGCTGGGCATCGGGGGCACGGATCTGAGACCGCCGACAGGACAGATGGCCCTTTTCTAAGCGCTTGCGACCATCGGGCGAGTCAGCTACTCTCCGACCTCCACGGCAGACGTCCCTCAATCTCGATCTCGAGGGCGAAGCTCAGGAAGGTACGAAGAGCGATTATCGCCGCCAAGATCCCTACGTTGGCAAACGTGCGGTCTACCGCAACGGTGCGGATGATGTCAGCCGCCACTAGGAACTCCAGGCCGAGAAGGATCGTTGTGCCGAGATGGTGGCGGCAGGTGCGGCACGTCTCTTGAACTACGAATCTGGCGAGGGAGTCTTGCACGAAGGCTATGGTGGCCGCCAGAGCGCCCTTGACAATGACCGCGATGCCTATGATTTCGATGGCGGTGGCCACGATCTGTGCTGCCGCAGTGAAGAGGGGGATTCCCTCTTGTCCAAGGATGAGATCGGAGGCCTCGCCAGGCCGAATCGTACATCCCACAACAAGCAATAGAAGGAACGCAATCAGGGGATAGGCTCTTTGGACGCTCACTGGGGCCTCCTGATGTATGTTGGATTCGAACACGCTGTTACGGGCAGCAGGTGACCGGAGCACACCATCCTGATGATTGTTGCGCCGGACGCTTGTCACCGGTACTTTACCACAATCCCGCAGGATTCCAACAAAATGACGGGTAGGAGACGGGAATTTCGTTAGTGTCGGGCCTACCCGATCAGCCACGCTCGATTGGCCCACTCCAGAATTGACAATCTCTCATTCTGCTCTATAATAGAACATATGTTCTATAGGGGGCAGAATAAGGGGTAGATTACTGGAATGCGAGTAGCCTGTCTGTCGATTCTCCATCTTCCGGTGCAAGTGGAGCGACGGCGCAATCCAGCCCTCACCGATGCACCACTGGTGGTCGGAGGGCGACGCTGGGAGGAGGGCACAGTACTCGATTGTTGCCCTCGAGCAGCAGTGGCAGGGGTGGAACCAGGGATGCGCCTTTCTCAAGCCGAAGCCCTCTGTCCTGAGGCTCGATTCGTCCCGGCCGATAGAGAGACATACGATGCCGTTCATAAGATGCTGGTCGACGGTGCCAAGCGCTTTACGCCGATTGTAGAGACCGTCGATCTTGGGCTGGTACTCGTTGAGGTCTCCAGTCTTAAGCGCCGCTTTGACGATGACGCCGAGCTGGCGCATCATCTGACCCATGAGATGATCAACGCCTCCGGGTTGGATGTGCGAGTCGGATTAGGCAGCGGCAGATTTGTGGCTGAGCAGGCAGCGCACGCTGCCCAGCCAGGGGAAGTGTATTTCGTCTCCTCTGAGGAAGAACGAGCTTTCCTTTCTCCCCTCGATATTTCCACCCTTCCCCTGGACCCAGAGATGGAGCGCCGTCTACGGCTGTTGGGCGTGCGCACCCTCGGTGCCCTTGCTAAGCTGCCCCGTCTGGCAGTGATCCGCCAGTTCGGCAGCCAGGCTGGTCCTCTGCATGACATGGCATGTGGGATAGATGCTCTTCCGGTGCATGCCGATGCTCCGCCGCTCCAGCTTTCGGGGGCACACGCTTTTGTCAACCCGGTGAGAGATCGGACGTCGCTTTTGACTCATGTGGGGCGGTTGACGGATGATTTCGCTGAGGAGCTCAATCGTCGGGGATACCAAGCCGAAGGGATACGGTTGGAAGTCGAGGAGGTGGGTGGCAAACGGCATACGATCGGCAGATCGGTCAAACCGCCATCATCCAGCGCTGACCAGCTTTCTCGTCTGAGTGCTCGCATGGTTGAAAGGTTGGACATCAACGGGCCATTGGCTGATCTCTCTATCACCATCTACCCGTTACGCCCCCTCCATCTGGGCACTACCCAACTGACCCTTTTCAGCAGCGACCGGATCGAAGGTGTTTCCACATTCGATCGGAGATTGCGAGAGACACTAAGACAGTTGTGGGGGCGCTTCGGAAAGCTGTCCGTCGTCGTTGCCTCGCTGATTGTGCCCCCTCAACCTTGTCCCATCCAAGTCACGACCGCCCGGGATGGTCTACCCAGGGCTATTGTGTGGCGCGAACGTCTTCGAGAGGTACAGCGTATCCACGAGCTCTGGCGAGAACGGAGGCAGTGGTGGGGACAATCCATTGAGCGAGACTATTTCCGCCTAGAGCTTGACGATGGGCAGATGCGGGTCGTGTTCCGCGAAGTGCGAGCCAACCAATGGTTATTGGAACGTCGCCACATCTAAGTGGTCGACGACTCAGGCGGTATCCCGAGGGGGGTGGAGGGCGGAGATTTTCGATCCCCGTTTATGCCGAGCTCCATGCTCACTCAAGTCACAGCTTGCTTGATGGCGTCTCCACGCCCGAGGCGCTGGCAACCCGGGCGGCCCATCTGGGGATGCCTGCCCTGGCCGTGACCGATCATAATGCGCTGTACGGCGCGGTACGCTTCGTGAGGGCAGCACAGGAGGCAGGAATCAAACCCCTACTGGGTGCCGAGGTAACTCTCGAAAATGATTCTCATCTGGTGCTTCTGGTGGAGACTGCGGAAGGGTACGCCAACCTCTGTCGCTTGATTACGTTGGCGCGGCAGGATCAGGCTAAGGACGTAGCCAAGCTGAAGAAAGGAGATCTGGCTGCTCACACTGAAGGCTTGATCGCGCTTTCGGGCTGTCGACGGGGAGAGCTACCGCAGCTGTTGTTGGCGGGGAGAGAGAGGCAAGCTGCAGACGTGGCCCGCAGCTATGCCCGGATCTTCGGGCCCGAGCGCTTCTTCATCGAACTGCAGCGCCACTATCGAAAGGGGGACAACCGACTTCTCGCTGGCCTGGTGGATCTGGCTAACCGGACTGGTCTGGACGTGGTGGCTACCGGAAACGTCCACTACCTCCATCCCCGTCAGCGAGACGTCCACGACGTACTGCGCTGCATCCGTCACCACACCACTTTGGAAGACGCGGGTGATCTTCTGCGACCTAACGATGAATACTTCCTACGTTCTCCGTACGAGATGGAGGAGCTCTTCGATGACATTCCCATCGCCCTGGAGAACTCGCTGCGCATCGCTACTCGCTGCACGTCAGCACTCGAATATCTACCCTCAGGGCCGCAGGTGCTTCCCCAGGCCCCCGGCTATGGAGACCGTGCCCCCGACGTTTACCTGCGAGAGCTATGCGAACGGGAGCTGCACCGTCGCTACTCGTGCCATCCACCCGGGGACGTCTTGGAGCACGAACTCTCGGTGATCCAAGGGATGGGACTGGCCAATTACTTCCTCATTGTGGGGGATATTGTGCGCTTTGCCACGCAGGCCGGCATTCTCTGTCAGGGCCGGGGGAGCGCGGCCAACTCCTTAGTGGCCTATCTCCTAGATATCAGCCCGATCGATCCAGTCGCCTGTGATCTGGTCTTTGAACGTTTCCTGTCGCCCGAACGAGGTTCGCCGCCGGACATCGACATAGATATCGCCGCCGACCGGCGTGAGGAGGTGATTCAGTACGTCTATCAGCGGTATGGGCAGGAACACGCAGCGATGGCCTGTACGCTCGTCACCTTCCGCGCTCGATCGGCGGTGCGCGACATAGCGCGAGCCCTGGGCTTTCCTCCGCCCATGATAGAGAGGCTGACAGAGGTCTGTCCCGAGCTTCTCGATCTCATTCGAGGACGGCTTGCCGCGGGAACAGTCGATGGAACAGAGCCCCATAGCGTAGAGATACCGCCAGAGATCGTCGAGGCAGTGGATACTGAGCAACTCACTGAATGGCGTCTCACTCCTCGATTGCTCCACCATCTTCTACAGCTGGCTCCTCAGTTGGTCGGCATCCCCCGCCATCTAGGCATCCATAATGGCGGTATGGTGATCTCGGGGCCTCCGTTGTGCCAGATCGTCCCGTTGGAACCCGCTACTATGGAGGATCGGGTGGTTACCCAGTGGGACAAGGATGGGCTGGAAGGCGTCGGGATGATCAAGGTTGACCTCCTGGGGCTGCGAATGTTGTCGGCCATTGAGGACGCCGTGACCATTATCGAGGGTCAGACTGGAGAACGACCAGATCTGACTACCTTGACTCGCGACGATCCTGAGGTCTACGATATGCTCTGCCGGAGTGAGGCTATCGGGGTCTTCCAGGTGGAATCGAGAGCTCAAGCTAGCTTGATTCCTCGCTTTCAACCCCGGTCGTTCGACGATCTAGTTATTCAGATATCCCTCATTCGTCCCGGGCCGCTTCAGGCTCAGATGGTCCATCCCTATCTACGCCGCCGCGAGAATCGTGAGCCAATCAGCTATTCCCATCCCCTCTTGCAGGATGCCCTCAAGGAGACGTTGGGTGTGATCATATTCCAGGAACAGGTGTTGAAAGTAGCCCGCGACCTGGCTGGGTTCACGCCGGGAGAGGCAGAGCTCCTCCGCCGCGCGTTGTCGCATAAGCGGGCGTCGCGAGAGATCACACGATTCCAAGACCGGTTTGTGGAGGGAGCAGGGGAAAGAGGCGTTGATCGAGAGACGGCACAACGGGTCTTTGAGCAACTACAAGCATTCGGCGGGTACTCCTTCCCCAAGAGCCACGCTGCGGCTTTTGCTGTACTGACGTACCAATCTGCCTGGCTGAGACGATTTTACCCCTTGGCTTTCTTCACCGCCCTGTTGCGTCATCAGCCGATGGGGTTCTATCCCCCGCACGTGATCGTTTCCGAGGCTCGCCGTTGTGGCGTGGAGATACGGCCGGTGGACATCAATGTGTCGGATTTGGAGCCCACTGTCGAAGGAGAAGCGCTGCGGTTAGGGCTGGCCATGGTCAATGGGCTAGGAGAGGGTAGCACCAGCCGCGGTCGAGTCGTGTTGGAGGCAAGGCAGTCCGGGCCGTTTCGTTCATTGACGGACTTCTGTCGACGCACCCGTCTCACAAGGAGAACGGTAGAGGGGTTGATATGGGCCGGTGCTTTCGACGGCTGGGAGGTGCCGCGACGGCAGTTGCTGTGGGAGTTGAAGATGGCTCTAGATACGGCCAAGGGGCCTTCCAGCCTGCTTACCTCATCTCACAGGGAACGTCCGCGATTTGCCTTTCTATCGGCACACGGGAGGTTGTGGACCGAAGTAGCCTATACGGGAGTCAGTGCCCGGGAGCATATGATCACCCTGGTGGAAGACACACTGGGTGCTATAGGCGTCACGTCGAGTGGAGAGCTGCGGCAATTGGCGGATGGAGAAACGGTAAGGGTCGGTGGGGTGATCGTCTCGCGCCAACATCCGCCGACGGCGAAGGGAGTGGCATTCCTGGCCCTGGAAGATGAAGGAGGGCTGATCAACATAGTGATCAGACCGGAAGTATATGAGAAGAATCGCAGGGCCCTCCAGTCCCCCTTTGTGGTGATCGAGGGCATTCTGCAGTGGCGAGGAGGAGCGATCAGCGTGCTGGCCCAGAAGGTCGCTGCGCTGAAGAGTGAGCCAGAGTGATCAAGAGACAGATTCTTCTGCCACCCACTCTCACCGGATCAAGTCCCGGAGCTTCCCCAAACCTCCGGCATCGAACCACTCTGCGAGAAGGAGGCGTGAGATGGAGATATCCGACGGGAGCTGCAGCTTGCCCTGTTCCACCTCGTTGATAATATCCTCTCGGGATAGCCACCGGGCATCTTCCAGCTCGCCATCGTGCAATCGAATGGTCGTGCGCGTCGCCTGGGCGACGAAGCCCAACATCAGCGAACTGGGGAACGGCCACGGCTGCGACGAGTGGTATTGAATCCGTGTCACGCGAACGCCAGTCTCCTCTCGCAGCTCACGCACCACCGCGGCCTCCAAGCTCTCCCCAGGCTCGACGAAACCGGCGATGATCGAATAGAGCCCCTCGGGCCAGGTTGGCTGCCGCCCCAAGAGGCACCGGCTACCCCGGGTGACTCGCACGATTATGGCCGGATCGGTTCGAGGAAAATGTTGTCGACCACACTGACGGCTGGTGCACGCGCGCAGGTGCCCTCCCTCTGCGCTGGCCGTAGGCGCACCGCATTCTCCACAGAAACGGTTCCGCCGATGCCAATAGGTCATTGCCTTGGCGTAAGCTAGCAGCCCGGCTTCCTGCCGTTCCAGTAACGCAGCGACTTCCCGCAGACTACGAAACTGTCCAGCTGCCACCGGGCGAGGGAGTGCGGTCTCACCGCCGCCCGCCAGGTCCACAGCGAAATAGACATGCCCTCCAGCCTCTCCCAGCAGGATGACTGATTCCGCCTGTCGGCGAACGCCCTCAGCCTCCTCCGGCCTCAATAGGACCGGGCGAGGCCTGGACGCACCCGTGACGAGGACCGCGGAGCCAGATACAGACACGTAACGGGTTGTGGGATCAGTCAATCGTTCCCTGACCCAAGCCTCGTCCTGACTTCGACCAAAGGTTCGGTCGATGAGGAGCCCCGTGAAAGGGATCTGGGTGGCGTCGTCGCTGTGCTCTATGGTCAGCTCGCCTCCATCAGCATCTTCAACTGACGAGCAGCTTCCACGGCCTGGGCTCGCCAATGGTTGTTCATATAGACCAGGGTCAGGGGCGCCTCAGCATCCAACTCGCGGATCTTCGGCGCCCACTCCATGAGCTCGGTCTCGCTATACGTGTAGTCGTAGCGCTCCCAGGGCTCATCGTGTTGCCACCATTTCGCTCGATTTCTTCCGTGAAAGCGTACGTATGCAACGGGACCGGTGGCCGCGGCGACAGGGGGTACTAAGCTCCGGAACCGAGGTTGGTCTACCGCACAGAATCCGAGGTCGAGCGCTCGCAGTTGCTCGAAGGTCTCCTCATTGATCCACTCGCGGGAGCGAAACTCCACCACCACCGGGATCTCGGCCAAGCCCGCCCGCACACGCTCCAGATAATCCCGGTTGGCCCGAGTGGCATGGAAGGAGTGGGGGAACTGCGCCAAGACACAGGCGAATTTCCCCTGTTCGATGAGCGGATGGAGGGCCCCGGAGAGCTCAGCCATATGCGGCTCCGGGTCCTTGCGCGCGTGGGTGATGCCGCGATAGGCCTTGACTGAGAAGAGGAACCCCTCAGGAACTTTGGCGGCGATCTGCTCTAAGGTGCGCGCGTCCGGGATGCGGTAGTAGCTGAAGTTCAACTCGCAGGTAGAGAACTCCTGGGCGTAGTAGCTCAACCACTGGCGCTTCGACAGATCCGCCGGATAGAACGGCCCCACCCAGTCGTCGTAGCTAAAACCGCTGGTACCGATATGGACTGTCATAGTTCCCCCGCTGCCCGCGAAGATCAAGAGCTTGTGCATCGATGCTATCACTCATATTATACCAAACTCGCTTCTCCGCGCACACTTACCGATCTACACGTTTGTCAGTCGCGGACAGATGCCGTATAATGCCTTAGATCGAAGCACCTCCGCTATAAGACCGACAAGCGTCCGACGTCCATGAGCGCAGTGTACAAAGGGAGCAGTGCTCGAATTCCGGAGACTGTTCTAAGAGTACTGGGAGGACTGGGCCTGGTGAGTACAATGGTCCCGTGGGATGTGATCTCCCTCGTTGGATGGCTACTACTCGCTTCCTGCGGGGCAGCGGAAGCGCCGAGGCCCCGCGCGATCCAGCCAACCCCTCCACCGGTCGCCCAGGCTGGCAGGCACCAAGTGGCGAAGCTGCGCCTGCCCCCGTGCGTACGAAGAGCCGGTGCGTCAGACCGATCTGTGCGACGCATCAGACCATTGGCGGGTCATCGATAGCCCCCGCAGGTACGCGCCCACCGTGGAGATGGCGTTGGTGGCCGGTATTGAGGCATTGCTGGACTATGGCCCCGTCATCGAGCCGACCGGGGTGCGACAAGCTGTCACCGCCTATCAGAAAGCACACCCGTTCTGGCTTCCTCTCACTGTCAATCGGATGAGTGATCTGGCCCACGCGCGGTCTGTGGAAGAGCCGCTGAGTGAGTGAGAGGGTGTTCTGTGGGCATATGGTTTGAGTGGGATTCCGAGAAAGCAGAGACGAACCTAAAGAAGCACCAAGTGGCATGCGGCGAAGCCGCAACAGTGTTCGGCGATCCGTTGTCTCTGACGTTTGATGATCCTGACCATTCAATCGAAGAGCAGCGGTTCATCACCATGGGGATGTCTCGATCGGGGATCTGCTCATTGTCTCGCACGCAGATCGAGGTGACCGGATACGCATCATCAGTGCGCGAAGACCAACATGCCGAGAGAGGAAGCTCTATGAGGAATATGGGCAATAGAGGGGTTAACGATGAGCTTCGCCCTGAGTACGATCTGTCCCAGCTCCGGGAAGCTGCCAGGGGGAAGTATGTGGAGCGCTACAACGAAGGCACGAATCTGGTGCCTCTGGACCCGGACTTGGCAAAGGCATTCTCCGACGATGAGGCAGTGAACGAGGCACTCCGACTGCTCATCAAGATTGCTAGCACTCACGTTGATGGCGAGTGAGATCGACGCGACATCTCTTCGGTCGCCACAGGCAAAGGTGAGGTGCACCCCGTAGGACTCAGAGGTTGTGCCCGCAGCCTGTCGGGTATATGCGGCGCAGCCGATGCCTGTCGTGCGATTCGAGACGCCGCCAGAAGGGTAAGAGCAAGGGTGTACGCGCCTCCTCTGACGAAGGCTTCGTCAACATCCCGCAATGACTGAGGACGCCTCCCCTCTGGCGTGAGCACTAGACGAAACTCTATAGCTGATCAGCCTGTGGGTCTTAGCGCGCCGGCGCGGGCGCTGGTAGTGCGCGCTCGATGGGAGCCCGTTGCCCTCTTGGGTCTCACCACCCCCCAGCAGACCCAATGATTCCCGTGCATAGGACTTGAGAGCGAGAGGAGAACGACGAATGGCAGCAAGGGCAAGCGTAACCTGGCTCAAACGGCGGCAGTTTGTCGGCACGGACGGGACCGGACACTCCGTCGTCCTTTCCTCGCAGGACGAGGAGAACGGCGTCGGGATGAGTTCCTCTCAGCTCCTCCTGGTTTCCCTGGCCGGCTGCACCGCCTATGACGTGGTTAGCATTTTGGAGAAGAAGCGTCAGGCGCTCACCGGACTGGAGATCAAGGTGACGGGAGAGCAGGATGAGGACCCGCCCTGGACCTACCGTAAGATCCATATGGAGTACCTGGTCCGAGGGGACGGCCTGAGCGAGAAGGCAGTTCGGGACGCCATCGAGCTATCCGAGGAGAAGTACTGCTCCGTGGCAGCTACCCTGCGGGGCACGGTGGAGATCACTTACGACTACACCATTGTAGACGGCAAGTAGCCCCCGCTAGCGGCATGCTAGGAGCACCATCGGACCACGGCTGCTGGCCCCAGGAGCACTCGGAAAGTGGAGGAAACCCCAGGGGAGAGGTATACGGGGTCCTTTCCCTCGAACCAATGGTCTGAGAGTGACGACGAACAGCGATATCCAGCTACTGATCGTCGCCTATTGAGGAGTACTGCCGATGAGAGCTATGATCCTGCGCAGACCATCCCCGGTGGAGGAGCGACCACTGGAGCTGACTGAACTGCCGCTGCCGAACCCCGGGCCTGGCCAGGTCCGAATTGACATCGATGTCTGCGGCATTTGCCACACGGACCTCCACACGGTGGAGGGAGATCTGGATCTACCGAAGCTTCCCATCGTACCGGGCCATCAGGTGGTGGGCACGGTGACGAAACGAGGCGAGGGCGCTGACCGGCACCAGATTGGCGACCGGGTAGGCGTTGCCTGGCTTCACCACGTCTCGTGCGCTGATTGTGAGTATTGTGAGCGGGGACGGGAGAACCTCTGCTCCGGCGCAAGGTTCACGGGGCTGCACGTCAACGGGGGCTACGCGGAGGCGATGTTGGCCTATGAGGACTTCGCCTACCCGATCCCAAGGGTCTTCTCTGACCTGGAGGCTGCGCCGCTGCTGTGCGGGGGGATCATCGGCTATCGTGCCCTGAAGCTCAGCGAAGTTCAGCCGGGCGAGCGGCTAGGCCTGTATGGATTCGGTAGCTCGGCCCACGTGACGATTCAGGTGGCCCTCCACTGGGGCTGCGAGGTCTATGTCTACACGCGCAGTGAAGGACATCGGCGTTTGGCGCGGGATCTGGGCGCCGTATGGGTCGGTGGCGCTGAGGACAGCCCCCCCGAGAAGATGCACTCGAGTATCATCTTCGCCCCAGCCGGCTGGATCGTCCCCGAGGCCTTGCGAGATCTTGATCGAGGCGGTACCCTGGCCCTGGCCGGCGTGACGATGACACCGATTCCCGAACTGGATTACGACGAACTGCTCTATTGGGAGCGCGGGATCCGAAGCGTCGCCAACTTCACCCGCCAGGACGCCCAGGAACTGCTCGAGGTGGCCGCCGAAATCCCGATTCAGACCACCGTGGAGAGTTTCCGTCTGGGTCAGGCTAACCGAGCGCTGCTGGCCCTGAAGCGGAGCGAGATCGACGGGTCAGGCGTGTTGACCATGGACTAGCGAGCTGGTGGTACCGGTGCAGCCCGTCGCGGTGCAGACGACCGGCGCTGCGGATGTCGCCAGGCGCACATCGATCCGGTTCCCGGATAGAAAGGAAGCGCCAGGGTCTAACAGGCGGTCACTCAGCCCAGAATGGGTCCCTCGTGTACTTGAGACCGCCATCGGGGAGCAGGGTCACCAGGAGCCCCCGAGTTAAGGTCCTACCGACCCGCAGAGCTGCTGCCACAGCTGCCCCGGACGAGACACCCACAAAGAGTCCCTCGTTGCGCGCCAGTCGACGGGCCACATCGCGGGCCTCCTCGGTACTGATTGCCTGGATCAGATCCACCAGACTCGGGTCGTAAGTGCCGGGCAGATCCGCCGTCTTCAGGTGCTTCAGCCCGGAGATTCCGTGCCGGGGCCTGTCAGGCTGTACACCGACCAGTTGCACATCGTGGTTCCGCGCCCTGAGATAAGCACCCACTCCCGTCATCGTGCCGCCGGTACCCAGGCCAGCGACGAAGTGTGTGATCCGTCCGCCAGTTTGTGCCCAGATCTCCGGCCCCGTGGACGTGGCGTGGGCCAACGGATTGGCCGGATTGTTATACTGATCCGCGTGGAAGAAGCGGGCAGGCTGCCTGTGGGCCAACCGCTGTGCAGCCTGACGGGCCCCCTCGGTCCGATTCGCTGGGTCGGTGAAGACGAGCTGAGCTCCGTAGGCACGCAAGATCTGCACCCGCTCCAGACTGACGTCGGCCGGCAGCATTAGCTGGACGGGAAAACCTAAAGCCGCGCCCAGCATGGCGTAGGCGATACCGGTGTTTCCCGACGTGGCGTCGAGCAGGGTCCTGCCGCGGGCCAGATTCCCACGGCAGAGGGCCCGGCGAACGATGAGAAGGGCAGGCCGATCCTTGACGCTTCCGCCCGGATTGAGGCCTTCGAGCTTGACGTGGAGGGCGACCTCAGGAGCCAGCGCGCCCGTCACTCGCTTGAGCGGGACCAACGGTGTGTTCCCAATGAGCGATACAACCGTGGGAGTGCTGGGCTCCTGCGGGGGCGAGGGTTGGAGGTGCTGGCCCCCTTCGGGGACAAATGGATGTTCGCTTTCGTGCAAAGCGGCAATAGTTTGCCGCAGTTCGAGCTGGTGCGCTCTGTGCATCGTTTCCTCCCATCTCACCCAGGCCAGACACAAAAGAAGCCAACCTCCACCGCTGGCGAAGGCCCTCACAGAAAGCTCGGCGAGGGCGCTAACGCCTTTGGCCCGGTTGGCCTGGGAAGACACGAGAAGCCCGGAGCCTAGGCCATCAACCCCCTCGCTCCGAACAGATGCAGATTATCGGTAGAACCATGTCGTACATATCCCTTGTATGTATCAAAGCTGAGGAGCATTATACAGCTTTCTGCTCCAGAGTCAAACTTAGCAGATGCGCGGGAGTAGCTCGCCGAGGGGCATATCCACCACGCGGCGACCGCCGATACCGGTCCGGGCGAGGACCAATCCCGGGTGCTCCTCGGTCACGAAACCAATGCGCGCTGCGTTCCGGCCCAGAGGGTGTGCGTGCAAGGCTGCCAGTGCCGCGCGCGATTCGTTGGGTGGGACAAGGACGACCATCTTCCCCTCGTTGGCGACGGTCAGCGGATCGAATCCCATCATCTCACAGGCAGCTGCCACGGCAGGGCGCACGGGCACCTGGCCCTCCTCAATCTCTATTCCGACCGCAGATGTTTGCGCCAGCTCGTTCAGTGCTGCGGCCAGTCCCCCGCGGGTAGGGTCGCGCAGGCAGTGTACATGGGGTGCCGCCACCAGCAGTGACTCAACCAAACCATTCAGCGCGGCACTGTCCGAAAGAAGATCCGTCTCGAAAGCCAATCCCTCGCGCTTGCTCAGCACCGCAATCCCGTGATCACCCATGGTGCCGCTGAGGAGTACGACATCGCCGGGCCGGGCGCGGTCCGGCCCGATCATCACGCCGTCCGGCACCACCCCCACTCCGGCGGTGTTAATGTATATGCCGTCACCGTGGCCCCTCTCGACTACCTTCGTGTCTCCTGCCACGATCTGAACCGAGGCCTCCCAGACGGCCTCCGCCATGGACTGAACCACTCGTTCCAGTGTCGCCATCGGCAGGCCTTCCTCCAAGATGAAGGCGGCAGTCAGCCAAAGAGGGCGAGCACCACTCATCGCGACATCGTTGACGGTACCGTGAACTGCCAAGGAGCCGATGTCGCCCCCAGGGAAGATGAGCGGGCGCACCGTGTAGGAGTCCGTCGAAACCGCCAATCGACACTTCCCGTGAGTTGGATCCATCACGGCGGAGTCGGCCATCTGACGCAGGTACGGATTGTCCAGGGGGATGGCGAACATCTCGCGGATCAGGTCGTTCATCATCTTGCCGCCGGCACCGTGGGCCAGCCGAATGACATCTTCCATGACCCGTTAGCTCATCCCTTCACGGGCGTCACCAC
>SKQX01000197.1 GCA_007118795.1 Thermoflexales bacterium
GCAGGCAGCGGTCGCCTACGAGCAGCAGATGGACGCCATCGCTGAGGCTCTGGCACTGGATCCCCTGGAGGTGCGGCGCGTCAACTACCTGAGGACCGGAGATCCGAACGCGACAGGCCAGGATATCGAGAGCGCGGCCTGGCTGGAGCAGACAGCCACCCACGCTCTGGCGGCCCTGGGTGAGAAGGTGCAAGGCGGGGACGCGATCCAGGTAGGTCGCGGTGTGGCCTCCACGTTCCAGAGCTACGGGCGCATCACGTGGTTCCACGACACCTCCCAGGCCTGGGTGGGGGTGGAGATGGACGGCGCTGTGGTGGTGCGCTGTGGAGTGCCGGATCACGGCGGAGGGCAGGTGAACAGTCTCGCCCAGATCGCGGGTGAGCTGCTGGGAGTCCCCCTGGACAAGGTGACGGTCTACAGCACGGACTCGGCCGTGACCCCCCTGGCCGGGACCACCACAGCGACGCGGCAGCTCTATATGTCCGGGAGCGCCGTGCACAAGGCGGCCAGCGCCGTACGCCAGGTGCTTCTGGAACGGGCGTCAAAGCACTTCGAGGAGTCGGTGGAGAATCTGGATCTGGCGGACAGCCGGGTCTTCGTGAGACGCGAGCCTGAGAAGTCGATGGGTCTCGCAGACTTGGTCGCTCGGTGTGCCGCTGAAGGACGACCGCTGTCGGACCTGGCGCTGTTCAAAGCGCCGTTCACCGATGGGATTGATCCCGAGACGGGCCAGGGTGATGTCTTTCCCGACTTCACGTTCGGGGCCCAGGCTGTCGAGGTGGCGGTGGATACGGAGACGGGGGAGATCATGGTCCTCAAGAGCGCCGCTGCTCACGACGTCGGGCGGGCCATCAACCCGGCTGCTGTCCAGGGCCAGATCCAGGGGGGAGCTGCCCAGGGGATGGGGTATGCGTTGATGGAGGAGTTCGTGGTCGAGCAGGGGGTGACGAAGACGCCATCCCTCGCTGAGTACCTGATCCCAACGGCGAAGGACTTCCCCGATACGGAGACGATGATCCTGGAGTCGGGAACAGGTGTGGGACCGTTCGGTGCCAAGGGGATCGGCGAACCAGCCTTGACTCCCGCTGCGCCAGCGGTGGCGAACGCCGTGGCGGACGCCATCGGTGTGCGCATCCACGCGCTGCCGATCACCCCGGAGCGGGTGCTCGAGGCGTTGGACAGCAGGGAAGGTCGCGCCTAGTGAATTGGGTGACCGGCGGTCTTCTCTCGGCGTTGGGATCGGTGCCCGGAGAGGTGATCGCCTTCGTCGGCGCAGGCGGTAAGACCACGGTGGCCTGGCGGCTGCTCCAGGAACTGAGGGGAGCTGGGAAACCCGCCGTCTTCACCACTACGACACAGATCTTCAGGCCCAGGAGCGGATGGGCAGAGCTGATTCTTGACGCCGACCCAGCGGCGGGCGACGTGAGTAGAGCGCTGGCGGGGGCGTCAAGCGTGGTGGTAGCGGCGAGGTTGGGGAGGAGGGCTGACCGTCACCGGACGGACGGCGACCCTTCCCCGGCGGAAGGTGTGAAGGTGACAGGCCTGGCGCCGGCGGTCGTTGATCGACTCTCGCGGCAGCTTCCGGCGGTGACGTGGCTGGTGGAGGCGGACGGCGCCCGCGGCCGGCTGTTGAAGGCGCCCGCGGCTCACGAACCGGTGATTCCGTCGGGGACCGACAGAGTCGTGGTGGTGGCCAGCCTGGACGCGGTCGGGAGGGCGCTGGACGAGGGCACGGTTCACCGACCCGACATCGTCGCTCGGCTGTTAGGAGTTGAGCTCGGCGCGCTGATTACGCCTGAGATGATCGCCGACACGGTGAGCCATCCCTCGGGGGGGATGAAGGGTGTTCCCTCGGGAGCTCAAGCCGTGCTGCTGCTGACAGATTGGGGTGAGGCCGACCGTTCGACTGGAGCGGCGGTAGCGGACCGGGTTCTCCGGAGCGGACGGATCGACAGAATTGTGGAGGCCGATCTTCGTCGTGCGGAGTCGGTGAGAGCGGTCTGGCGGAGCTGAGCGCGTGGCTGGTGGCAGGCTTTGGAGGTGTGATGTTTGAAGAGATGGAACGAGTGTACGAGGCGGCCCTGCAGGCGGTCCGCCGAGGGGAGCCTGCGGCCGTCGCTACAGTGATTGAGGCGAAGGGGTCGACGCCACGAGGGGCATCCGCCAAGATGGTGGTCTATGCGGACGGGCGGACGGTAGGAACCGTCGGTGGGGGCGCGGTGGAGTCGCGTGTGGTCGAGGAGGCGCAGGCAGCCATCGGTGCGGGCGAGTCCCGGGAGCTCCACTACCGTCTGGTGGATGAGGAGTGGGGCGATCCCGGCATCTGCGGCGGTGATATGCGCATCTTCGTGGACGTGCTGGGCCCCAGGCCGACGGTGCTGGTCATCGGCGCGGGGCACGTGGGCCAGGCGGTGGCGGAGTTGGCGGCTTTCCTGGGATACCGCATTGCGGTGTTGGACGAACGGCCAGAGTTGGTCACTGTGGACCGGTTCCCCTGGGCTGACACCCTGCTCGTGGGTGATGTGGCCAAGGAAGTGGAGGATTTCCGCCTGAGCGAGGGGACGTATGTGGTGATGGTGACTCCCCACCATTCGTTGGACGAGAAGGTCCTGGCGGCGGTGAAGGATCGACCTTTCGCCTACGTGGGTCTCATCGGCAGCCGGCGGCGCACGCGACATACGTTTGAGAGGGCTCGGAAGGCGGGGGTGCCGGATGAGCTGCTGGATCGGGTCCACACACCCATTGGTCTGGACATCGGTGCGGAGACGCCGCGGGAGATCGCGCTCAGCATCATGGCTGAGATCGTAGCGGTGCAACAGGGATATGGCGAGCGCGAGACAGGAGCTGAACCGTGAGCAGCGAAACTGAATCATTCCAGCCAGACACGGCCCTCCGTGTGGTGGTGAGAGGCGGGGGCGACCTGGGCACCGGCGTCGCCTGGCGCCTTCATCGCTGTGGCTTCCGTGTGTTGGTGACGGAGGTGGCGGAGCCGAGGGTGATTCGGCGCGCTGTGGCTTTTGCCAGCGCAATCTACGGCTTCCCCGAAAAGGCCCGCCACGGAGCGATTACGGTGGATGGGGTAACAGCCAGGTTGGTCCCTAACGATGATGAGGTCTTGACCGCTTGGGAGCGTGACGAAGTCCCGGTGGTGGTGGATGCCGAGGCTGCGGTAGTGCGGCGGCTGCAGCCTGAAGCGGTGGTGGACGCGATCATGGCGAAGCGGAATCTGGGGACATCCATCACAGACGCGCCGATCGTGGTCGTATTGGGGCCGGGTTTCACTGCGGGGATCGATTGCCACGCTGTGGTGGAGACGCACCGAGGTCACAACCTCGGCAGCGTGATTGAACAAGGGAGTGCCGAACCGGACACGGGTGTGCCGGGCAGGGTCGGCGGTGAGGGGGCCCGGCGCGTGCTGCGGGCGACGCGGGCGGGTGCCTTCCGCGCCCGGCGGGCGATCGGCGACAGGGTTGAGGAGGGAACCCCCATCGCGACGGTGGAGGGTGAGCCGATCCGATCGCTGATTGACGGTGTCGTGCGGGGGCTGCTGCAGGATGGTCTGGTCGTCGACGCCAACGATAAGGTGGGCGACGTGGATCCGCGCGGGGTCGTCGAGCATTGTTTCACGATCTCGGACAAGGCGCTGGCGGTGGGTGGGGCTGTGGTGGAGGCGGTTCTGCATCTGCGCAGAGACAGGGCCAACATGGGCGGACGGATCCGACGGTAGCGACGATGCTGAGGAGGAGACCGATTGTGGGTGGGAACGGAAAGCCGGACGGGCGTGGCGGTGCGAAGAAGAAACTGATCACGGGGAATGAGGCGGTTGCCCTGGGAGCGCTGCGCGCCGGGGTGAGGGTGGTCACCGGTTACCCCGGGACGCCGTCGTCCGGAGCTTTGGGCAGTCTGATGCGGATGAGTGCGGCGGACGGTCGACACTTCGAATGGAGTACCAACGAAAAAGTCGCCTTCGATATCGCTGCAGGTACGGCCTGGGCGGGACACCGCGCGATGTGCACCATGAAGATGTCCGGGCTGAACGTCGCTTCCGACTCGGTCTTCTCCATCGCGCACTCAGGCGTGAACGGCGGCCTGGTGATCTACGTGGCGGACGACCCGGGCGCCCACGCCGGGATGGTGGAACAGGACTCCCGGGGCTACGCGCGGATGATGGATCTGCCGATGATGGAGCCGATGACGGTGGCCGAAGCGTATGAGATGGTGATCCGGGCTTTCGAGCTTTCTGAGCGGATCGGCAGCCCGGTGTTCGTGCGTTCGGTGACGTCCATCGCCAACTCGCACGCCCC
>SKQX01000253.1 GCA_007118795.1 Thermoflexales bacterium
CAGAGCCAATGCCTCATCCCGCGACCGCTTCGACAGGCCCCCGAAAGGATCCTCGGAGACTTTCTTGCTCACCTTCTTCCAGGTCAGCTGCTTGCCCTGCAGAGTGGTGGTCAATGCCACCATCAGCCGTTCGGCTTCGTCCAGCTCCTCGGGAGGATGCGCCAGTAGCAGATCGTGACCCGCTTTCCCGGGACGGCCGGGCACGGGGCTCATACCTATACTATGTACCATAGCTGCTGTGTCCACAAGATGGCGGTGCTTAGAGGCCACCCGGTGGAACGGTCTGAGCGCGTCGAACAGCTCCTGAGCGTGGCTGGCCACCTGGCGGGCGTGCGCCTGATCTGTGACGTACCGCTTGAACAGCGCTTTCAGAGGCTGAGGCTCCGGCCCCGGTAATCCGCCCTCTTCTTGTTCTCCGCGCAGCGCCCCAGATCCGGATAAGCCCGAGAGCTCGCTCTCTTGCTCAACGATTCCCGGCCGGGTGGCTGGCGCGACCCGCTGAACCTCGCGCAGCACGCGATGGGGGAAACCGGCCAGCCCTTCCTCTCTGAAAGAGTTCAGCCAGCGTCTCACCGTGCGCCCGGTTCTGTCCACCCGGCGCGCCGTTTCATCCGGATCCATTCCTTCATCCAGCAGCAGCAGGCCCTGGGCGCGCCGTCCGTACAGATCGCTCCGTCTCGAGAGCTGCAGACAGATCGCTCGCTCCTGAGGCCGCAGCAGATCACCCCCCGGCTCCTCTTCAACCAGGAAATCTAGCGCTCGCTCGAACTTGGACCGAGGCTCCGCCCCCAGGTTCCACTCATCCTGTAAGTAGGCGATGATCACAGCCATATCGTTGGCCGTGCCCTGGGGAGCCAGCTCGACCTCCAACTCAAAATGGCCCTTCTCTCTCTTGTTGGCAAGGATGCGAACGTTGTCCAGGCTGAGCTGTGCCACCAGCAGCTCCCCCTGCCTCATGCGCCGGAAGACTCTGGTCTGTCGTAGGTCGAAAAGGGGTATCAGCGGCTCACCGGCCATCATCTTCAGCACCAGGTCGCGCACCGCACTGTCGGGCCATCCTTGTGGAGGTTCGTAGATCGGCAGAGAGATCTCCAGCTCCTTGCGACGGTGAATGGCTCCTTCCGCTTTGCCCAGCGCTTTCAGGGTGATCAGCACCTCCGCTTCCGTCTCTCGACGCCGACACGCGTAGCCGTGCGCCAGGATGACCCGCTCCTCTGTATCGAGGTACGTGTCTCGAACCTGCTGCACCTGATGCGCCGACAGAGAGAACCCCGCCACGTGCTCCACCGCCTGCAGCCGCTGGAATGTCGCCACGTCCGAGACCGCAAACTTCGCTTCGATCTCCATATCCCCTCATCAGTCCGGTCGCGCCGCTCGACCCGCCAGGCACGACCAACTCAGTCCTGTCGTCCGGACACCGGACTGCCCTTCTGCCGGAAGAGACCGCGACTTCGGTGCTCCTATCGGCCCATACACCGGCAGGCCGCCCGCGAGCAGTCGCTCCTTCCGGACTGCCCTGACTCTCAGCCTGACGTCCTCTTCGGATAGTCGAACATGACCTGCACGGGCTGAACCTCCGATATCTGGGCCCAGTACTCGACGTCGTAGACGAGCCTGACGACACCGCACGTCGGCACGTTCTCAACCCCCGCGTGCGCCAGAGTGTTCACCAGCTCGGTGAGACCGGGATTGTGTCCGATCAGCATCAGATGATCAATCCAATCGTCCTGTCTCTCAATGACCATCAGAATCTCGGCGCCGTCGGCCTCATACAGGCCATCGTCCGTCACGATCTCGTCCCAAGGGTATTCCATCTCCTCCGCCATCGCCTCCGCCGTCTCTGCGGCGCGCACAGCGGGGCTCGACACGATCAACTCCACCGGTGGCCCCTGTTCCGCAAGGCGTCGGCCCATCATCGGCGCGGCGCGGCGGCCGCGCTTGTTCAGGGGACGCATACGATCCGGGAGGCCCGGGTTCTTCCAGCTCGACTTCGCGTGTCGCACTAGGGTAAGTGTCTTCATGCCGCAATCGTAAGTTTTGAAGGGGCCACAACAATGGACACAGCGTTCAGGTGGACGGAAGCTCCCGTACGTGGCCATACGTCTACCGTGCCCTGCATGACCACAGAGACGGTTGGGCGGACCAGGACGAAGGCGCGGATCGACGCTGGGTCAGCCTGACCTGAGTTGTCCCGCGATACAGGAAGCCAGTTGCTGGCAAAGTCCAGATAGAGTGAGAAACGTATCAAGCCGCACTCTCGCTTGGAGCGGACCGCTCTCAGTGCGACTGAGAGGCACGATCATTGGGATGCCCGCAATTATACTCACACTTCGCGAGCCCACAAGCACCAGGCCAGCGGACGCACTCCGACAAGGCTGACGCCTCCGTAACCTTCGTCCACGGAGACGATCGCACGCTATGGCTTCTCTTCCTCAACTACTGCATCGACGGAGGTATACACCTCTTCCCGGTCGATGGTGTCGGGCAGCGGGCCGACCGTCGTCAGCTTCCTCTCCACGATCTCCCGGGCGAAGAGAACACAGCGTTGGAGCGAGTTACCGTCCAGCAGCGCGATCAGGAATCCAGCCCAGAACGAATCACCCGCGCCCGTGGCATCCACCACCTCCACGGGGCGAGCCGGGATGTAGGTCATGTCTCCCTGGTCAGACAGGAGTACTCCATCAGGCCCCATGGTCAGTACCACCGTCGGCGGTCCCATATCATGGAATCGCCGGATGTAGGCCTCCGGGTCCTCACCGGGCCCAAAGATCCGCGTCGCGTCGTCCAGGGACGGTTTGGTAATGGTAGCATAGCCGAGCATGTGGTCCAGAACTCTTCTGGCCTCCCGGTAGTTGGGCCAGATCTGACGGCTGTAGTTAGGATCGAGGGAGACGATCCTCTCGTAGCGCGTCCCCAACTCGAAGGCCCTCTCAACAGCCGAGCGGCAAGGCTCACGAGAGAGGGCAAACGTGGAGGCGTGGATCACCCGCGCCCGTCTGATCGCCTCTTCGCTGACCTCGTCGGCCTCCAGCTTGTAGTCCCCAGCCCGGAAGGCCTCGAAGTCAGGCGTGCCTTCCGTTCGGGAGACAAAAATGACCGTGGTATGCACCAAGTGATCCATGACGATGTAGTCCGTGACCACACCGGACCGCTGCAGCTCGGCCTTGAGAAACTGACCGAAGTTCCCGATGCCCGTCTTGGAGATGACAGCAGAGGTGCCACCCAATTTGGCCATGTTCACAGCGATGTTGGCCGGGGATCCACCTTGGTACTTGCGGAACGTGTACGCCTCCCGCAACGACTCCACTTCCTCTTCGGATATGAAGTCAACCAGCGTCTCGCCGACGGCGAGAAGATCAAGGTCCCCTTCAGGGATCTCCATGGTGCCCTCCTAAAGCGATGGAAAGCCTAAGCAGGCTGCTGCCCTAATCCTACACCCGAACGTGGGCAATCAGAACTCGGTGGACGGCCGAAGAGAGCCCACCTGTGAGTTGTCTCTGACCAGCGTCGGCGAGATTCTTCGTCACTGCGCTCCTACTAAGAAAGCGCTTTCGCTGTCTGAGAGTTGAGTTACCGGCGACGACGACGGTGCTAGCGAGACGCCCCCTCACCCTAACCCCCTCCCCCCCGGGGGAGAGGGGAAACGGCAGCGCAGCCCCGCGAGTCCGGCGCGCTTTCTTCGATTCAGAGTGGTGCCCGGCTTGAACGTCCAAGCTAGGCGCCATGGATGTTCTCAGAATGACAAGGCGGTTGTAGGGCTAACGACCCGAGCGGAAGTAGAGTTCGCTCAGCTCATCCAACGTGACGTCATTCTCTGGTTCGGGATCTCGGAAATAGGGATGGATAGGCAGAAGCTTTTCAGGACGGCGCGCCTCCGGTGCGACGACGATCTCCCGGAGAACCTCAAGGTAGCTCTGCGCCGTCCGGTCCCAGGTATACCGGTCCAGGACACGCTGCCGACCCCGACGGGCGAACTCCTCCCACGCCTCTTCGTCAGACAGCAGGCGCTCCAGACCCTTGGCGATGTCATCGGGATCGGCGGGATCGACCAGTACCCCGTACTCCGTATCCCCCTCCCGCAGACTCTCGCTGGGACCCCCGTTCTGAGTCACGACCACCGGCAGACCGGCCGCCACCGCCTCCAGCGGCGCTAGACCGAAGGGCTCGTAATGAGCTGTCAAAGCGAAGATCGAACCACGCTCCGCCAGGAAGCGATAGGCTGCTGCCAGCGCCGGCTGGCCCTGAAGCCCGAAAGCACTGATCTTCCCTTCGAGGTCCCGTTTCTCCACCACCTCGCGAATCTCGGCCAGTACCTCCTGCTCGGTGCCCCCTGCGCTGCCATCTTCTCGTAAGGGATCGTCCAGCGCGCCGGTGATCAAGACCAGATTGGCCCGTTCCTGGACCTCCTCACTGCGCGCGAAGGCCCTCACCAGTCCCACGTGGTTCTTCTTAGGATCCAGTCGGCTGGACGCCACTACCGCAGGCAGGCCGCGGCGCCCCTCGTCGAGGTCCCGTTCGAGCCGGTCGCGCACCCGCTCCCGCGTGACCGTCTCATTCTCGGCGCGAGCATCGGCGCCAAATATGTCCAGGTTCACCCCCGGAGGGATCACGACGAAACGCCGGTCATCTTCCACATCAACGGCACCACGGTAAGCCCGATGGCTGTACTGCTCGAAGCGCTCTTGCCGTGTACTGGTGACGTTGACCGCCGAGCGATTCATGCTCAAGCGTTCAGCCACCAGTCGACGACCGAAGTGGAAATGATCGTCCATCTCCTCCAAGTCATCAGGCCTAACGTTCAGCTTATCCATCTTCTGTGCGCCCAAAGAGTGGCCGGTGAAGGTGAAGGGAATCCCCACATCCTCCTCGATCAGTACCCCACACAGGCCGCCATCGCCGTAGTGAGTCGTGAACGCATCGGGGCGGCCACCTTCATTGGCATAGAAGGCGATCACGTTCGGCACCCAGTCCTGCACCAGATGAGGCCAGAGCAGTTCCTTGCGCAGGAACGCATCCGGGCCCGCCGGAAACCGTACGATGCGCACATTGGGCACGCCCGGATATGAGTCGAAGCGCTGGGAAAACTCCGGCCATTCGGGATCCTGGATCTGGCGGGTGAGAATATCGACGCTGTGGCCCATCTCTCCCATAGCCATCGCGACGGACTTCACGTAGACCAGCTGTCCACCGAAGTCGGGATGCTCGGTCCAATAGCTGTCGGCGGGATCGAAGTTCCCCTGAGGGTTCAGAAATCCGATGTGCACGTCAGCCTCCTTATCATATCTCATCCGTTGTCGCAATACCTGTCCCTTGTGTCATCGGTGCGCGGGTGGCGGTGGATAATGGACTACACGGCCCCTACGATCCGCCCGCGATTCCCGCCCGCCCCGCTCCTCCCGGCTCAGCCTAACTGGGCTGCACCGCACCTCAGCGGACGATCTCCCGGAGCGTCGCGGCTGCGCGCTCGGGGAGTTCCTGACAGACAAACAGGCCCAAGTGCTCCACCCCGCCGACCTCCTGCGTGTAGGGCAGGAACTCGAAGTAGAGCCCGGCTCCCGGTCCGCTGTTGGTGATCACGTTATAGGCGATCTCCCGTCCCGTCCTGGGCATCACCGTGCGAATGGCTCTAATCCCATCGTGCCATCCATCGGCCACGGCCGCCAACTCTCCATCGTCCAGGTGGTGAAGATACCGGCTGCTCGTCCTTCTGATTAACAACATCATGGCGTACGGGCGCCGCATGAAGGCGGGGACCAGGAGCACCGCCGGACCGTAATCAGCCACGACCAGCTCGGGCGGTGTCTCGCGCAGCATGTAGTCGGCGAAGGTCTCCCCGCACTCTTGCTCGAAACGCGCGTTATCCTCAAAGTGTCGCGGCATCACGCTGCTGAAGGCGATCTGCTGATGGCCGTGAATCAGCGACGCACCGACCAGATGGCCGTAGTTCTTTATGATCACGACGGCGCCCGTGTTCCCTTCCCGGTCTGTAGAGCCAAATCGATGAGCGCCGCTCAGAAGCGTCTCCTCCAAGGCCGCCAGGCGCTCCAGTACGACCACACGATCCGCCAGGCCCATATTATGCCAGTCCTTATGGTGCTGTGACGATGTCCACTGGAGGAGATGGAGCCCGGACGCCAATCCCTCCCGCTCGAATGGGTAGAGGACCGGATAGAGATTCTTGTTGATGAACGTGAAACCTTCGCTCAACTCGGCGACGTCGATAACACCGGTGGTCGCACCCTGGCAGATAACGCATCGGCGTTCTGGGATCGCCGCCACCTCCTCCGGTACGTTATCGTGGGGTCGGAGGGCCCGGGAGGAATGGTAGAGAATCCGGTCACCGCTGCGAGGATCCACGCGGTGCACACCGTCCGGGAGAAACTCGTCGATCTCCCGGCGTGTGAGCGCCACCAGATCATCCACCGAGAGAGTTTCGATGCGCTCAGCCTGCACAATCAGCTCGAGCCTCTCACGGACGAGTTCTTGCGTCATCAGTCGGTCTCCTTCACGACTCGTTCGCTCCGGCGGACAAAGCCACTGCTGATGCCGCCTGTCCAACCAGAGACACCTTCCGCCGAACCCAGTCCCGGCCCCCGCCGGTTTGATCCTGTAGAATCGGGTCGACAGTGGTTACAACACCCGTCACGCTCCCCGCACCAGCCTACGCGAGATCCTGTTGTGCTGCTCGATGACTGGCTCCAGATCGAGGGTGAGCAGCTGTCGGTCTTGAACCACAACCTCTCCGTTGATGATCGACAAATCGATCCGCTGCGGCTGGCAGAATACCAACGGCCCCAGGGGATCGTGGAGCGCCCCGGCGTATTCAAGCCGATCGAGTCGCAGGCCGATCGCGTCGGCAGCCTTGCCCGGTGCCAGTTGCCCGATGTCGTCGCGGCCCAGCACCGATGCTCCACCCCGGGTTGCCATCCAGAGCGATTCTTCGGCGGACAGAGCTCTGGGCCCGGAGGGTCGGCCCGTCGCGGCGTTCCGCCCCACTCGCTGCAGCAAGAGCGCCATCCGCGCCTCGGCCAAGAGGTGTGAGGAGTCGTTGCTCGCCGACCCGTCGACGCCCAGTCCAACAACGGCCCCGGCGTCCAGCAGCGCACGAATCGGTGCGATCCCAGAACCCAGCCGCATGTTCGAGCTGGGGCAGTGGCAGACCCCTGTCCCCGTACAGGCGAACAGCTGAATCTCCTCCTCCACCAGATGGACGCAGTGGACGTGCCATACATCCTCACCCATCCAACCCAGCTCTGCCGCGTACGCTACCGGACGGCGTCCGAAGTGGTTCAGGCAGAAGGTCTCCTCGTCCTTCGTCTCGGCCAGGTGCGTGTGGAGCATCACCCCGTACGCCCGAGCCATCTCCGCCGACTCCCGCATCAGGTCCGGGGTGACTGAGAAGGGCGAGCACGGTGCGACCACAATCCGCACCATCGCGTAGGGATCAGGGTCGTGGTACAACTCGATGACCCGCTGTGTGTCTGCTAGGATGGTATCTTCATCCTCAACCAGCTCGTCGGGGGGCAGTCCCCCCTCGGTCTCACCCAGACTCATCGAGCCTCGACAGGGCTGGAATCGGATGCCAATCTCCTGCGCGGCGCGGATCTCGTCATCAATCTGGCAATCGTTCGGATAGGTGTAGAGATGATCGGAGCTGGTCGTGCAGCCGGAAAGCATCAGCTCGGCCAAGCCAACGAGGGCACTGGTGTACACCGCCTCAGCCGTCAGGCCGGCCCAGACGTCGTACAGGATGCGAAGCCAGTCAAACAACGGAGCGTCTTGGGCACTGGGCAGGGCCCGGGTGAGCGTCTGGTATAGATGGTGGTGCGTGTTGATCAGTCCCGGTATCACCACCATCCCGGTGGCATCGACGACCCTGTCAGCCTCCTCGGGGAGAGTGGATGTCGGCCCCACCTGCTCGATGACGTTATCCCGGGCAAGGAACCCTCCGTCTCGAATGTGGCGATTCTCGTCCCCAGCACCTTCCATCGTGACGAGGACCTCAGCGTGCCGAAGCAGTAAGGTTGACACAACCATTTCTCCCAGAGGATCATCCGCTCCCAAAAATGATGGCCGACAGCCCAGATACGACCACCCGGCGCATGAAGGGTCTGCCGGCACCTCCGTCATCAGTGTATCACATCGACCGGGCTTTGACAACGCAGATGCGGGCCGCCGCTTCTCATGCTATAATGGTGGCTTGCGAAGGGGCTGCTACTACGTTCGTCTGCGGGTGACGGGGCCGCACCGGCAGTGTCAGGATCCGTTCCAGACTCGGGCTCCTGGACACGACCTGAGCCCGATTAGCTTAGCAGCGGCCGCTGGTATTCGGGCTAACCATCGCTCCGTCCACGGCAGCGGCCTAAGGGAGACGAGTCTCGATGCCGCAGACCAACGAGATAGTGGTCGATTTCATCGCCCAAGCCGACTGGTATGAGCTCCCGGCAGGGGTGCGCGAGGTGGCCCACCTGGCCTTGCTCGATGCCCTAGGCGCTACCTTGGTGGGCACCATGACGCCGGTCAGCCGGATCACGGCCGAGTTCGCCGTCGAGACCTGGCCGGGCGACGAGGCGACCATTCTGCTGCGGGGACAGAGGGCCTCCCCAGCCTGTTCGAGTTCGACGAATACCGGGACTGGGTGACCGATCTCGGCGACAACTACATTATGTTGGATGGCCTCGCCTGGAAGCGCTACGCCTGCTGCGCCTGGGATCACGCCGCCATCCTGGGACTCCATCAGCTCTTGGAGGAGCACGATTTTCGCGGAGCGGACGTGGCCAGGGTCCGGGTGGAGACGTTTCACGAAGCAGTGCGCCTGGGCACGCATCTGCCGACCACGACCGAGGAGGCCCAGTTCAACCTGGCGTGGCCGCTGGCGGCCTACCTAGTCGACGGCGAGGTAGGACCGCAGCAGGTCTTGGAGCACGCTTTAGAGCGCGAGGATATTCGTGACGTGGTAGGTCGAATAGAGGTGGTGGAGACAGACGAGTTCAATAAGCTATACTGGCTAGCCTGCCGGGGCGATCCCCAGGGTAAGTACGCCAGTAAGGTGATCATCCATCTCCAAAACGGATCCCGGCTGGAGACGGGACAGGTGGAGGGAGAGATCAACTTCCCGCAGAGGACATGGGACGCCGAGAGACTCGAGAAGAAGTTCCGCTGGCTAGCGGGCCACGTGCTCGATGAGGACCACGTCGACCAGCTGGTGGAGCTGGTCTGGGGATTTGAGGCCCTGTCGGACGTTCGCCAACTGACCTCGACCCTCGCGAGCAGACGGGGGCCACAGTAGAGTCGAGACGCACCGGTTCGCGCTGATGCAAGGGTCTTGCGACCTACACAGTGCAGACAACGTCACGGAATCCAAGGAGAGAACACCATGAAAACCGTCCAGATCGTGGAAATCGGACAGCCCCTCGAAGAGCGCCAGATCCCCGTGCCGGAGGTGGGAGACCGAGATGTCCTGGTGCGCGTCAAAGCAGCCGGCATCTGTCATTCTGACGCTCACTACCGGGCTGGTGATTCTCCGGTCGGCCCCTTGCCTCTCACCCCCGGCCATGAGGTCACCGGCATGATCGAGGAGGTGGGGCCCCGGGTCATCGGCGCGGAGGTGGGGGACCGGGTCTGCCTGCACTATCTGGTCACCTGCGGTGACTGCGCTTATTGTGCTCAGGGCAGCGAGCAATTTTGTGTCAAAGGGTCTATGATCGGCAAGCATCGAAACGGGGGGTATGCGGAGTACATATCCGTGCCTGCGCGAAGCGCCGTTCCACTGCCCCAGGAGATTCCTTTCGAGCTCGGAGCCATCGCTATGTGCTCCTCAGCGACTTCCTTCCACGCCCTGCGGAAGGGCCGCCTGACCGCCGGCGAGACCGTGGCTGTCTTTGGCGTGGGGGGGCTGGGAATGTCGGCCATCCAACTGGCCGATGCTATGGGCGCCCTCGACGTCTACGCCGTGGACATCAATGCAGAACGCCTGGCTATGGCCAAGGGTTTTGGCGCCATTCCCGTCGATGCGTCTGGACTGGATCCAGTGGAGAGAGTCCGTGCCTTGACGGACGGTCGAGGAGTCGACGTAGCCCTGGACCTGGTCGGCCTGCCTCAGACGATGCTCCAGGCCGTGCAGGCGCTGGCGATTTTCGGCCGGGCGGTACTGGTTGGCATTGCGTCGGAGCCACTGGAGGTTGACACCTACAGCGAACTCCTGGGGCGCGAGGCCGAGGTGATGGGCGCATCAGACCATCTGCTGCAGGAACTCCCTCTGTTGCTGGAATACACCCGCCGTGGCGTGCTCAACCTCTCAGACGTGGTGACCCGCACCGTGCCTCTCGAGGCAGACGCCATCAATGGGGCGCTCGATGCTCTGGAGGAATACGGCGCAGGTGTGCGCTCGGTGATCGTCCCGTAGAATAGGTCAGCCGTCCCGGGAGCTCCCCTGGCGGCAGACATCTGGAGGGCGGATAACGCCTATGGCTAGTCAAGGTCACTCACATCCAGCGCTCACAGCGGACGTCGTGCTTTTCGCTTCAGGCCCGGATGATCTGGAAGTCCTTCTTATCCAGCGCGACGCTCCTCCGTTTCAGGATGCCTGGGCTTTCCCGGGGGGATTCGTGGATATTGGCGAATCGCTGGAGGAGGCGGCCCGTCGCGAGCTGGCGGAGGAGACTAGCATACGTGGCGTTCCTCTGGACCAATTGGGCGCCTTCGGGGATCCGGAACGTGATCCCCGGGGCCACGTGGTGACTGTGGCCTTCCTAGGGTTGATACCATCGGAGGTTATCCATCCGCCGGAGGCGGGAAGTGACGCGGCACAGGCCCAGTGGTGGTCAGTGGACAATCTGCCGCGGCTAGCCTTCGATCACGCCCGCATCTTGACGTGCGCCCTCCAGCAGCTTCGTCAAGAGTTAGCCTGGAGCTTGGAAGAGGCCGGTCTTCTGCTGGACACGTTTACACTGGCTGAGCTGCGAGCCGCCGGAGAGATGGTCGCAAGAGTACTGCGGGAGCAGGTGAGCGGTTCGTAGATTCAAGAGATATTCACTGCCAGGGCACCCGCCCCATCGTGCCCAGTGTTCGCTGCTCATAGTGGAGCCCTGGTCGATTCAATGAGATGAGGTAGATGATATGGAAACTGAGATGGTACAGCTTGTTGCCGACAGGCTGGTCAAGAACGTGGAGCAGGTGATCATAGGGAAACGGGACTCGATCGAGTTGATCATCGTCGGACTGTTATCCAAGGGCCACATATTGATTGAGGACGTGCCAGGAGTGGGGAAGACGATGCTGGCCCGTTCGCTGGCCCGATCTCTTGGTTGTCGCTTCAGCCGCATCCAGTTCACGCCGGATATGCTTCCCTCCGACGTGACGGGTGTTTCGATCTTCAACCAGAAAACCCGCGAGTTCGAATTTCGTCCCGGGCCCATCATGGCTCAGGTCGTGCTCACCGACGAGATCAACCGCGCCACGCCAAAGACTCAGGCAGCGCTCCTGGAAGCGATGCAGGAAATCCAGATCACCGTCGATGGCGTAACCCACACCCTACCGGAACCGTTTCTGGTCATGGCCACTCAGAACCCCATCGAGTATGAAGGAACCTTCCCTCTACCGGAGGCCCAGCTGGATCGCTTTCTGATCCGCATCCAGCTCGGCTATCCCCGACCGGAGGCCGAGATCGCCATTCTTGAGTCGCAGCGGTACATCCATCCAGTGGTCATGGTGGAACAGGTAGTCCCCGTATCGGATCTGCTCCGCGCTCAGGAAGCGCTCAAAGAGGTCTATGTGGACAGGCTGGTCAAGCAGTACATCGTGGATATGACTCAACAGACGCGCCAACACTCCGACATCTACCTTGGTGCCAGCCCGCGCGGGTCACTGGCTCTGTATCGCACCGGGCAGGCCTGGGCCGCGATGCAGGGTCGCGACTACGTCCTTCCCGACGACATAAAGTTCCTGGCCATACCAACGCTGGCGCATCGCTTGATCGTCAGCCCTGCAGCACGGCTGAAGGACGTCAGCGGCACCACGATTATGCGGGAGATCGTCGACTCCCTGCCAGTGCCCGGGGCTGACGTGCGACCCGTTTGATCATCCCGAGGCTCGTTTGCCCTCTCCGTTGGCGACCGCTGCCCCCTGGCGCCCCGAGCAGCTCAGTTCATCCGCGCAAGGACGCGGGCCCGACGCGAGCTGCGAGTCACACGACACGTCCCGCCTGAGACGAACCAGGCATGGCCCACCGTCTGGTCGGGGATCGCCGACTGCCCATTCTACGCGAGGGACGAAGCGAGGATGTGACTACACCGGGGTTGGGACGCCTGGTGTTGCTGCCTAAGCCCTAACAGGGACATCCCAGGGGCGGTAAGGCCGGGGCGGATAGCTGCGAGCTGGGAGTTCAGCGCTCCAACCATTCGGCGGCAGCTCGAGATAACTGTGCGATTGAGCCGGTGCGAACCGTAGGACCGGGCAGCGAGTCCATAAAAAACGGGCCGTAGGACTTGGTCAACAAGCGCTTGTCAAAGCAGGCGATGACACCTCGATCGTCGCGAGTACGGATCAAGCGACCACAGCCCTGTAAGAAACGGAGGATGGTCTCCGGCACTGCGAAGTCCCGGAAGGGCTGTTCAAAGGTCTCCGCCCGGGCAGCAAAGATAGGATCACTGGGAACACCAAAGGGAAGCTTCGCGATGGCGAGACAGCTGAGGGGGTCGCCCGGAACATCGACTCCCTCCCAGAAGCTCCGTGTACCTAGCAGGACCCGCCGTCCACCACCACGGAAATTGTCCAGCAGCTGGGCCCGCGAGATGCCTTCCCCTTGGGCCTGAACCGTTATACCAGCTTGAGCCAGCGGCCCCTTGATCGCCCGAAGCGTGGCCCGAAGCTGCCGATAGGAGGTGAAGAGCGCCAGGGCCCGCCCCTCTGTGGCTCGAAATAGCTGGGCCATACCCTGGCACACCAAACGTTGATACCCGGGCTCACTCGGTTCAGGCACGTCGTCGACCACGTAGAAGAGCGTCGAGCTCTCGTAGTCGAAGGGAGAGCCCACTGCCAGCTCATTGGCGTCCCAGGCATGCAGGCGCTCCCGAAGGAAGTCGAAGGTCCCGCCGGTACGGAGTGTGGCCGACGTCAGCACCACCGACTGTTTCTGGTGTAGGAGGTGCTCCTCCACCAGCGGCCCGATGTGGAGAGGCGCCGCGTGGAGGCTGAGATGGTCCCGGTTCGGCTGCATTTCCAGCCAGTAGATCGCCGAGTCAGCCGGATCCAAGATCATGTAATCAATCTGGGCGCGCACGTCCTCCAGGTGCTGGGCCATCCCGAGCATCTGCAGTTCCAGATCATCCGCCCCGGGGAGGTCATAGGTCAAGGCCAACTCGCTCAGCCCGCCCGCCAGCCGCATCAGCTCCCTCACCACCTGCTTCATCGAGGAGCTGACGTTATCACAGCCTATCTCGATGGAATCCCAGGCCGGTTGCACCCGTTCGCCGGAAGTCAGCCGCATCTTGAATGCGTACTGGCTGCGCCGGTCGCCCTTCTGCTCCTGAGCGAAACCCTGTAGACTATCGAAGAAGACGTCGAGTTGGCTCAGGGCTGCATCGACGTGTCGACCGACCACGCCGATGGAGAGCTCCACACGGTCCTTCGGGCCCTGAGGCAGATCTGCTTGTCGACAGCATCCAAGCACGTGGCCGAGCAAGCCGTGGACGCGCCCACCGCTGGTCAGCCGGCCGATCTCGGTCAGCAATCTACGCACGCTTGCCCGATCAGTCTCGAAGCTGAGCCCGCTGGTTGTGGCTGCCTCAAGATGATGCGCCTCATCGACGATCAGGTACTTGTACTTCGGGAGCGCCCGATTCTCAACCGCGACATCAGCCAGCAGAAGCGCATGGTTCACGATGATCAGGTGCGCTCCCTCGGCCGCCCTCCGCGCACCGTAGAAATAGCACACACCCCGTTGGAAGAACCGACAATCTTCGGGATTACAGCTCTCGAAATCCGCCGAGATCCGGTGCCACAGGCTTCGCTCCAGCGCGTTGGGGAGAAAGAGCTCATCTCCGTCGCCATCCTCTGTCGTCAGCAGCCAGATGAGGACTTTCGCCAACACCCGGGCTTGCTCCGGGGAGCGGGCACCCCGCTGGCGCACAGCTTGCAGGCGCGCCGGACAGAGATAGTGTGACCGTCCCTTGAGCACTGCAGCCCTGAAATCGAGCAGGGTGGTCTTCTCCAGATCAGGCAGATCCTTCCGATGGAGCTGTTCCTGCAGATTGATGGTGTTCGTGGAGATGACGACACGCTCGCCATTCTCCATCGCCCAGTGAACAGCGGGAATGAGGTACGCTAGAGATTTCCCGACGCCGGTGGGCGCCTCAACCAGCAAGTGTCGCCCCTCGTTGAAGGCCTCGGCAACAGCGCGCAACATCTCCACCTGCTGCGGACGGTGCTCATAGTCCGGAAAACAAGCCGCGAAGGGTCCGCCCGCCTCAATCACCGACGCGAGCGAATCCACGTCTAGCGGCTCTTGTTCCCCCGTGGGCTCCAGGGGGCGCACCTGGTTCGACGCGTAGAAGAGAGGCTCCTCGGGGCCCAATCTCTCCCGGGCGGGCCGCGATCCAGCCGGAACAAGCGCCGACTCTTCCAGCGCCTCCCGGAAGAAGACGCTGGCGCGCCAGCCTGCTCGCTCGCCGTGGGTGATGATCTCTGTTAGCATCCGCGGGGGTAGTTCGGCCGCTC
>SKQX01000098.1 GCA_007118795.1 Thermoflexales bacterium
ATGCCTCGATGCTCCTCGCGCGTCAGCGGGTACCGCCAGGCCAGCACAACGGCGATGACCAGGATGACGGCCGGTACAACGGCGATGAAGAAGCGGATGGCGGAGAGGGCCTGCGGAGCCTGTTGTGGTGCTCTCTGGACATAGCCCGACCAGGCCAGAATCGGTCCGATGGTAGCCACCACCAGCTTGGTGGACAGCAGCCGTGCGAAGACCTCAAACCCCGCGTAGACGCCCTCCTGTCTCTTGCCACTTCTCAGCTCATCCACGTCCAGGGTATCCGCGCTCATCGCTGTAGGCAGGGCGTGAGCGGCGGCAACGCCGGGCCCCACGAGAATGGCGATGGGGTAGACCAGCCCCCTGGCGCCCTGCGGGACGAAGAGGAGACTCACCATGACCAGAGCCCAGGAGCCCATGGCGAGCATAAAGGCGGTCTTCTTCTCCCATCGTCTGGTCATCCATAGGACCAGGGGTAGGCTCAGCGCTCCGCTGGCCAGGATAACAGCTTGCACCAGCGATGCCTCCATCGTCCTCATACCGATCCAGTAGATCAAGAAGTAGATGAAGACGGCGGATGCGACATCCACGGGAATCCAACTGGTGATGCGCATGCCCAGGGTGTACCACCAGGCCCGGTTGCGCATCACGAAGCCCAGACTCTCCCGCGGTGAGGCAGGGGGTTCGGCCTGGAACGCGGGCCGCTCCCGCGTGCCGAGGAAGGTGATGAGCGTGACGACCACGAAGACCCCTCCGCTGAAGGCGCCCATCAGCCGGAAGGCCGAGCGCTCGTCAGGGGCCCCATCCAGGATGAAAGCGAAGCCGACGGCCGCCAACAGGCCGGCGATGATGGAGATGAACATCCGGTAGGTTGTAAGCGACGTGCGCTCGTCGTGGTCCAGCGTGAGCTCCGGCGTCAAGGCGTAATAGGGGCAGCTGACGAAGGTGGCGGCCGTGTCGAACAGGATGTAGATCAGAGCGAAGTAGAGAGACAAGGCCAATTGGTTCTCGATCGGGGGCACCAGCCACATCAAGATGAAGGTGGCGCCATAGGGCACCGCTCCCAGGAGCAGGAAAGGGCGCCGGCGGCCCCAGCGGGTGCGGGTGCGGTCCGACAGCAGTCCCACCAGCGGGTCATTGATGGCATCCCAGATCCCACCGATGAGGACGGTCAGGCCTGCCAGAGCGGGGTTGAGGCGGGCGATATCGGTGAGGAAGAAAAGATACCAGAAGGGTATGATGGTGCCGGGTCCGACGGAGTGCGCGATATCGCCAAGTCCGTACGCCAGTTTTCGCCCCACAGAGAGGGTCTCGTCTTGGGGCTCCTGGGCGCCGAGGGGATCTTCGTTGGATACGATCTGCTCAGTCGCCATACCCCTCCTGGAGGAAGTCCGCCAGGGCCTGCTGCCAGGGCCGTAGTCGAATGCCCAAGGCTGCGGCCGCGGTGTTAGCAAGAGGGGCGAAGGCCGGCGGTGTCGAATCGCGCGCAAAGGCCTCTCGGGTGATCCCTTCGATGGGGATGTCCTCGCGCCCGCTGAGACGCAGAATCTCTCGCGCGAAATCGTACCGGGACCCGTAGCCTTCGTTGGTCAGGTGATAGATCCCGAACGCCTCGGTCTCGATCAGCTGTGCCAGCGCCGCTGCCAGATCCGGTACGAAGGTGGGGTTGCTGACCTCGTCCGTGACGACCCTCAGGCTGTCCAGCTCATCGGCCAGCTCGATGATGCGGTGTGGGAAATTGCTTCCCCCCGACGAATAGAGCCACGCCGTGCGGGCGATGTAGAAACGGGTTAGAAGGTGGCGCGTGAACCATTCCGCCGCTGCCTTCGACCGCGCGTAGGGGTTGATCGGGTTGGTCGAATCCCACTCCCGATAGGGCTCGTCAGTCTCCCCATCGAACACTTCGTTGGTGCTGATCATCACCAGTGCCGCATCGGTGGACCCACACGCCAGCGCCACGTTCTGGGCACCCAGCGAGTTGACTCGATAGGCGCGCTCCGGATCCCGGGCGCAGCCGTCGACGTCGGTCCAGGCAGCGGTGTGGATGACGATATCCGGCGCAAAGCTTTCGATCGCCTTGGTGATGGCGGGTCGATCAGTGATGTCCGTGTGGGGAAGGTCGCAACCCTGCACGGTGTGGCCCGTGAGTGATTCCTGCAGGGCGCGGCCGAGTTGCCCATCGCATCCCGTGATGAAGACTCGCATGAAAGTGCCTCCCTCAGTCAGGGAACCGGTGTGGTCGATTCGATGGAGCGATTCTACAAGAGGTGCACCGGAATGGCAAGGGCAAAAGGCAACTCGCTCTTGACATAGAACGGATGTTCTGATATAATCGGGTTAGTGATCACTCATAGAAGGAGGCCGATGGTGGACGAGCGGATTTCGGAGAAGCAGCGGAGTATTCTGGAGTTCGTCGGCGAGTATATCAGGGATAACGGCTATCCGCCGTCGATGCGTGAGATCTGCTCTGCCACGGACATCAGCTCCACCTCGGTGGTGAGTTACAACCTGGATCGCCTGGAGGAGGCAGGATACATCGTCCGCGATCGTGAGGTTTCGCGCGGGCTCCGGTTGGCGCTGGCGGGACGGAGCCGGGTCATGGCGGAGCGCGTGGTGCAGTTGCCGGTGCTCGGTCGGATCGTCGCGGGGGAGCCGGTGCCGGTGCCAAGCAGCGACTTCGCGTTGATGGGTGACGAGACGATCGAGCTGTCTCGTGAGATCCTTGGGGATGTGGATGAGTTGTACGCCCTGGAGGTGGAGGGTAACTCGATGGTGGACGCCCTGGTGAACGATGGAGACATCGTGATCATGCACCATCAAAGTCGCGTCGAAAACGGTGAGATGGCGGCTGTGTGGCTGCGTGGCGAAGGCGAGGTCACCCTGAAGCATTTCTACCAGGAACCGGGCGGTCGGATCCGACTCCAGCCGGCGAACCCAACCATGGACCCTATCTACATCGACGATCCCAGCCGGGTCGAGGTGCAGGGCAAGGTGGTGATGGTCATCCGCAAGCTGGCCTGACATCAGTTGCCAGGGCGTGGAGAGCCCGGCCCCGTCAGGGGTCGGGCTTTTTTTCGTCCCGGGCCGAAGGGCCGCCTCCTCGGCTGGCGACGGTGCCTGGTGCTCGTTGGAGGCGCAGGGGGGCATCCACCTGATCGTGGAGCTGCATAGCAGGCCAGCGATTGCCGCTTCGTGCATGTGGCGTGACAAGAACCAGCCACGACTTGCACGAATTAACACGAACACAACCTCCGCTTGTCAAAAGACACCCAGACGTGGACATCTAGGGCACCCAGAAATGCCCGTGCCGAATACGCAGTGGGAGTGCCCGGCGCCTGACTCGCGACGCAGGTGGCAGACGCGACCCAGATCGGCGGGCCTTAAACGCATCGGGCGGATGCGCCGTGCAGGACGCGCTGCGGCTTGCTATACGGGTGCCGGAGGTTGCTGCGAAGCCGTTTGGGAAAAGTGGATCGATTTGGGTTAAGTTGGGATACCTTTTCCTTGACGAGGCTGCTCGATTCTGATATGATGTCCAGTGCGTTAGAACATATGTTCTGAGTCCGCATGCTGGGCGATGGATCAGCTTCGCCCTCCAAACTGGCGAGGAAGGAGCGCGGAACGATGGAGGATCGGGGACGGGAGAAAGCCCTGGACAGGGCACTGGCCAGTCTGACGAAGCGGTTTGGTGATGGGGCCATCATGCGGCTGGGAGACGCGTGTCACCTGGATGTCGAGGTGATCCCCACCGGCTCATTGTCGCTGGATCGCGCTCTGGGCGTGAGTGGCATTCCCCGGGGTCGCGTCACGGAGATCTACGGTCCAGAGGGTGCCGGCAAGACGACGCTGGCCCTCCACGTGGTGGCTGAAGCGCAGAAGGGCGGCGGTGTAGTCGCTTTCATCGACATGGAACACGCCCTGGATCCGGCCTACGCACGCCGGATCGGCGTGGACGTTGATTCGTTGCTGATCTCTCAGCCGGATACGGGTGAGCAAGCGCTGGAGATCGTGGAGATGCTGATCCGGTCAGGAGCTCTTGACGTGGTTGTCGTGGACTCTGTGGCCGCTCTGGTGCCCCGGGCCGAAATCGAGGGGGAGATGGGCGACTCGCACCCCGGTCTGCAAGCACGTCTGATGAGCCAGGCGCTGCGCAAGTTGAGCGGTGCGATCAAGCAGTCGAACACCGCCTTGATCTTCACCAACCAGCTGCGGGAGAAGATTGGCGTCATGTTCGGCAATCCCGAGACTACCTCGGGGGGCCGCGCCCTCAGATTCTATGCCTCGGTGCGGCTCGACATTCGGCGGGTCAACTCGATCAAAGAGCGGGGTGAGTTGATCGGCTCGCGTACGCGGGTGCGGGTGACGAAGAACAAGGTAGCCCCGCCGTTCCGGGTGGCCGAGTTCGACCTCATGTTCAGCGAAGGGATCAGCAAGGAGGGGGATCTGCTCGATGTGGCCGTGGACCTGGGCGTGATGGAGAAGCGGGGATCCTACTACTACTTCCGCGATGAGGATGACTATCTGGCTCAAGGCAGGGAGAGTACAAAGGGGTTTCTCCGTGAGCATCCTGAAGTCGCTGCCGAGATTGAGACGGCGGTGCGTGCGACAGCGGCCATGGGCGGAGACGGGAGGGCTGTGCTTGACGCAACAAATGGGGGCGAGAGAGAGCCGTTGAGCGCTGGGGGCCCGATCTGATGTTGTTCAGGTCCGAAAACTGGGGAGGTGGACATGCACAGCAGGCTGGAGCTTCAGGCGGATCGCATTGAGGCAGTTTTGCAGTTGCACAGAGTGCCGGCGCGGGTGACCGGCGGAACGGTGACTCCGCGACGGGTGCGCTTTCAGGTGCTGCCGGCTTTGGGGGCGAAGATCTCGAAGGTAAAGGGGTTGAGCGAGGAGTTGGCGGCGGCCCTGGACACATCCACTTGTCGGGTTTCGCGGCGGGGGGCGACCATCGACGTGGAGATTCCGCGGGACGACCCGGAGATGGTACGGCTGCTGCGTCTGTGCCGACACCTGGATGCTGAGCTGCTGTCCCCGGTGACGGCCGTCCTGGGTCTGGCCGATGACGGGGCGCCCCTGTTAATTCGTTTGCCCAGCCCCGATGTGGCCCACGTGCTGGTGGCCGGCACCACCGGGTCGGGAAAGACGGTGCTGCTCCAGGCGATGATTCTCAGCCTGACGATGCTGAACAGACCCAGAGATG
Organism: Thermoflexales bacterium; assembly: GCA_007118795.1. Taxonomy (GTDB): domain Bacteria; phylum Chloroflexota; class Anaerolineae; order B4-G1; family B4-G1; genus SKLM01. Next base: position 5,198 of record SKQX01000098.1, read on the forward strand.
TGGCCCTGGTGCTCGTCGACCCCAAAGGGGCGGCCTTCCGCTGGTTCGACGAAGCGCCCCACCTCTCGCGCCCCGTGGTTCGAGAGGTGGAGGAGGCGCAGGAGGCCCTGGACAGCTTGGTGCGCCTCATGGAGCGGCGCAGCGAGTTGGGGAAGAAGGGTGGGCCCCACGTCGTCGTAGTGATAGACGAGCTGGCAGACATACTGATGACCGGCGGCAGCGCTATCCAGAGGTCGCTGACCCGCCTCTTGCAGCGAGGCAGAGAGGCGCGTATCCACGTCGTGGCCGCGACGCAGAAACCGACGGCGTCGGTCCTGGGGTCGTTGGTCCAGGCGAACTTCCCTGTCCGGCTGGTGGGCCGGGTGGCCAGTGCCACCGACGCCCGGGTGGCCACTGGGTGGAGTGGAACCGGCGCGGAGCGGCTTGAGGGCCGCGGGGATTTCCTGGCGGTGGCCGAGGGGCAGGCCAGGCGGTTTCAGGCTGCACACGTGACGGAGCGAGAGATACGAGATGCGCTAGGGGCGAGGGTTGGAGGGCCGGATGAGGGTCTGAAGGAGGCGCTATGATGAGAGAGGTGCGCATCCACCTCGTGGTAGTCACCCAGTAAGGGATAGCGCATTCCTGGGCCCACTGGTCCAGACGAACTTACCCGTCTGCTTTGTGGGTCGGGTGGCAAATGCCAGCGACGCCCGGGTAGTCACCCGATGGAGGTACCGGTGCGGAGCGGCTCGAGGGCCGCATGGACTTCCTGGCGGTAGCCGGGGGGCGATTCAAGCGGATGCAGGCTGCATACGTGACGGAGCGTGAGATACGTCACGCCCTGGGATGGGGGTTGATACGTGGGAAGAGGACATGAGGGGGCTATGATGGGACATCCACGGTATGAGCGATCCGGTTCGTGGGGGCGGCTCAAAGTGTTGGCTGGCGTGGTGACCGCGGCGTTCGCGGTCACCCTCGCACTGGTGGTCGGAAATCGGCTGAGCGCCGAGGCCCTCGGCGTGCTGGCGGGCGCTGTGTGCGGTGTGGGGGCCGCCATACCCACCAGCTTGCTCGTCGTGGCCGTCAGTAGGAGGCGCGACGGGGCGGAAGGACCCTCTCCCTGGAGGACGTCACGGCATCACCAGGACGATCGCGCGTATCCCCCGGTCATTGTCGTCTCCCCCCAGGGCGGCTCCCGGGGGGCGCATCCGGGTTGGGACACGCTACGGCCATTCTTATCTGCACCGGCCGAGCGGAGATTCACCGTAGTGGGAGGAAGATCGCTAGACAGGGAGGAGATGCACTATGGCGATGAGTGCCGCTCTTGACATGGCTCGCCGGCTCAACCGCTGTCGATGTCGACGAATCGCGCAACATCAAGCGAGGGTCGATCTGCCGCCTTCCGGCACATTCTCCCGCGCCAGCTCGCGCGCCCCATCGCGGACCCTAGCTGAGAGGGGGTCTCCGACCCCCGTCGACAGCGGGTAGCTGTCTGGCCCCCAGCCCCACCCTTCGGAGCTCCGCCCCGGCTCCAAGCGGGTCTGCCCCGGGCGCTCCAGCCCCGCCGACGCCATCTCGGACCCTAGCTCAGAGGGGGTCTGTGACCCCCGTCGACAGCGCGTGGCCGGCTGCGAACCCAGCACCTGCCCGCCCCAACTCGCCCTACTCCTTCTCCTTACCGCTCCAAACCATCGCGGATCGCCCGCACCTCGCCGAGAATCGCCCTCATCACGTCTGCTTCCTCCACCTCAGCCGTCGTAGGGCCCATCGCGCCGCGGAACCGCCGCAGCGCCTCGACTGCCAGCTCGTAAACCTCGTCCGGATCCTCGAGGTCCACCAGATTCGGCTCCGCTTACGTCGTGCCGCTGATCCCGGCGGTCTGGTTCTCCAGAGACCCGATGCCGAAGGCCCGGTCCAGTGGATCCCGTTGCACCGTCATATTGGTCACCGTCCGGAACGGGACGTACTTGACCGACCGGGTGATGACGCCCACGTGCATGATGACCTGCTCCTTGTGGATCTGGTATCGGAGGCTGCGGAAATAGAGGCCTGTCATGAGAATCGCAGGCACTCCCCGGACGACGTCCACGGCGAGGCTGATCCCCTGGTCCCACCCTATCGCCTCAACACCCACTTCCGGACCTAACGTGACCAGCGCGGCGATCACCACGGCGAGGAGCACAATCGCTCCTCCCACGATACCAATGACGACATAGGCCTTCGTCAGGTACTTCCGGCTTGGTTCGATCGTCAGGGAGTCCGCTGTGTGCTTCTTGCATCCGAGGCCAGCCGCGTCTTGCGGTGTCAGCCGGCTCAGTCTACTATCGTGCGTCTCCGGAGCGAGATCGTTGCACGACGAGGAAGCGCGGAGGTGCCACTGGCGCGTTGAGCCCCCCATCAGTGCGAGTCAGCTGGCAACTCAAGCAGGCCGCACAAGAACCCGTCCGGTCCACGCCAGCCACCCTCCCAGAGTCAGAAGGGGCGCGCTGACCACCAGATTCTGCAGCACGAGTAGGCCCAGACCGGCTGGACCGTAACCCTAATGGCGTGCCGCGCTGACTGGGTTCGCGCCCAGGAAATAGGCGACGCCCACGACGATCACACCGCTGCCGGCCAGACTGACTCCAGTCAGTACGGCAGTCAGGGTCGGACCCAAGCTCAACCTCAGCCTTCAAACCCGCCAACGCTGAAACCTGCCAACGTCCAAACCTGCAACCCGCCGAACCTGCTCGTAGTGAGCCACGCACCGCAGGGCACTGACCCAAAGCCACCGCGATCATACCTTCCAACGTTCAAACCGGCAACCCGGATGGCGGTGCCCGAACGCCCCGAGGAAGCATGGGTGAGGGAAGGGAATTCCCGATGTGGCTCAGAAATGTCATTCAGATCAGAGAAGAGCGCAGGGCAGAAATCTGCCTCCGTGAGAGTGGAGAGGACAAGTCCGCCGACGCAGGCTTCGTCGACCCTCTACCCAAGGTGGCCGGCCCTTGGCGCGGCCGCTGTCGACGTCCCGGTCACCGGGGATAGGTCCAGGTGGAGAACAGCCCTCCAAGGCCCTTGCAGATCGACAAGTCAGGTCAGCGGGCGTATCGTGCCGATTGCTGAGTCCTTGAGGAGGTGCCTTGCGATGCGCAACCCAAACGTAAATGCTGTATTCGCCGATGGTAGTGGCGCATCCCCTGTTACTTGGGATCTTCCCTCCACCAGCAGATCAGGCCGTGAATGCGCGACTGCGCCCTCAGCCTTTGTTCTTCCTCTCACCGCAATGGGCATTCCCGTGGGTCGTCGCAACCCCGGCCAACTCGTAGCGGAGTCCCATAGTGCCTCAAGCGAGCAATGTCTGCAAGGTTTACGGGAGCGAGATTGTCCTGGACGGAGTCTCCTTCGTCATCAACTGCGGCGACCCCGTAGGGCTAGTCGGCCCTAATGGCGCGGGAAGACCGCGCTGCTGCGCATCATCGTGGGCGAGGAGCGGGCCGATCAAGGAAGCGTGCGTACCTCACCCTCAGACCTCGGCCTCGGCTACCTGGCCCAAGCTCTGGCGTTCAAGCCCGGCGCAACGGTCGGGGATGTCAGGCGGCAGGCCATCGACGGTCTTCAGGAGGCGGAGCGCCACGTAGAGGCCCTGACACAGCGGCTGTCGGTCGCAGAGGGTCCTGAGCTGAATGGGTTGATGGAGGCCTACGCCGAGGCGCTGACTGGCCTCGAGATGGTCGATGGATACCGGGCCCGGGCACGCAACGATGCCGCCCTTGCCGCCCTGGGAGTGACAACCGCCAGATTCGTGCCACAATTCCCGACTATCGCCCCTCTCGAGCCTTAAGATGCGAGCACCGCCGGTATCTCGCGGGCGACATGTGGCGCGTGTTGGCACCTTTCCGTGCTGTACTCTTCTACGAGTAGAACGTTTGGGCGGACGGCCAACGCCCGGGCGGACGCGCATACCGGGCGGGCCCGCGAGAGCTCAACCATCGAGCAACACCATATCGAGAAGCATAAGGACACTCAGCTGCGTATCCTGACGAGATCATCATCCGTGGAGCCAAAGAACACAACCTGAAGGGCGTCGACGTCCGGCTCCAATCGGTAGTTTGGGATGGCGGCCCCCCAGGTGCGTCTTGCGCGCTGCGTTCCCCCGGCGATGACCGGCCAGCCGGACGGATCCTCGGCGTAGGCCCGCGCCGCTTGCAGGGCCCGGAGGTTCGAGACTGTGCGAGTCTTGTTTCCCGAACCGCGGTGAACGCTGACGAAGCCATCGAAGGTCTTGCGGTGCGAGGCACACGCGATCTTGGACACACTCTCCAGTTGGTTCAGGCGTTCCCGTTCGAGAGCTTCGGCACGACACCCTACTAGAGAATCGTCTATTCTCCTCCCAGCCTGGAGGCCAGCAAGTCAGGTGTGATTAGGTATCCGAGATGATGTCCACACCGGCGATTGCGGTATAGTCATCACGGTTGTGAGTCGCCAGTGGGCACCTGTGGCGCAGCGCTGTGGCCGCAATCCAGGCATCCTGCGTCGAGATAGGTCTACCTTGACGCTGACATTCGACACGAACTCTGGCCCACTGCTTGCAGAGTTCAGCATCGTAAGGCAAGATCACGTAGGCGCGTAACCCTTCTTCCAGACGGCTCAGCTTTCTCTCTCCCCAGTTCCGGACGTAGGCCCACTGATACAACTCAGCCACGGTCATGAACGACACGGCCAATGTCTTGCCCTGCAAGTGTCGACGGTATGCCTGAGCCCGTGTGTCCCCCTTGAAAAGGAAAGACGCCACGTCTGTATCAACGATGACTACGCCGCTCATCGGGCACTCATCGTCACATCCTGCCGTCGCCATTCGCGGACGGCTGCAACAAAATCCTCCACCGGCTCATCCTCAGGCCAGCCACCCAGGAGGGCATCGAGGTCCTCAACCGGCTGGACTCCCTGGCGCTCCGCTAACGTGTGTACATCGGCAGCCCGCCAGAAATCGGGGGATGATGAGGTGGGAGGCAGATCATGCTCCAGTTCGGCCAGAACCTGCATGATCGCGTGCAGCAGCTCGCGCGGCGGCAATTGGCGTAGAGCCCTTACTGCTTCATCAGCGTTGGTAGAATCAGTTCTCACCATATCAACACCTCCACAATCAGACAGAATCCCCACCTTATCGCGGTCCAAGCGCAAGCACCGAAGCCAACGAATGACAAGCTGACCAGGAATCTGTGAGTTCCTCCCGTCCACCTCTCGGTTAGATTATACCCCTACAGGCCACACAGGACAATACTCCGAACGATCGGGGCGTCCAGTGAGAGCCTCCATATAGAGCCTCAAGAACGAGCCCGTTGACCAGGATGATGCCGATGGCGAGCTCGTTTCCCGAGAACGCGATCAGTAGTTGCCTCAGAAGGAGTGTCTCAGCCAGCAGGACGCTGAACCCCATCACCACCACGACCATACGAACGCGTCTCATCATCGAACTGATAACCCCTCTAGTCCAGACCGCCCGCTAACGCCGACATCGTCCAGCCCTCTGCTCGCCTGACTGCGTATTCCGGCCAAGCTGTACACGTGTTCCGGGGATGTCGTCCACTTGTCGGAGCGAAGCGACGCTGGCATCGGCATTGTACCCTCGAGTGGTCGGCATGGGCAAGCGGGAGTCAAGCTTCCGTCGTGATTCCCCCGTCAGCTCGAGCCGATGGGCGTTGTGAACTAGACGATTCAGGATAGCATCGCCAATGGTTGGGTCTGGGAAGCGAGCGTGCCAGTCAGTGACAGGCACTTGCGTGGGGACTAGGGTCGAAGACCGGCCGTAGCGATCATCCAAGATTTCGAGTAGGTCCTGCGGGCTGGGAACGGGTCAAAGGATCGTGTAGCCAATCATTGGCCCGAATGTCCGGGCCGATGACTAACAGCTGCGTGCGAGCCAAGCTGTCGAGGAGGCTGGGGTAAGAGCCGTCCCAGCGTGCGGAGCTAAGCCGCGTGCCTGGCTCGCGCAGCGAGCCCTAAGCTGTGAACCGGGGAGAGCTGACGAAGGAGGCGGGAGGTGCGGTAGTAACGGACGGTGAAGTCGTATCGAAACACGGAGTGGTCCAGCGCGCAGCTCAGGGGCAGGAGGTCCCGCCCAGAGTCTTGCCAACACCGGTCGGCCCGAGGACCAGGATGATTGGATGCTGTCCGATCCACTCACCCTGAGCCAGGTGGAGGATGAAACGACCGTCCAGGCCACGAGCGGCTGAGATGTTGAGATCTTCGATAGTGGCCGGCACAGGCAGCTTTGGGTCTTGAGACGGCGCTTCAGGCGGTGATTGTCCCGCTGGATGCATTCGGGATCGATGAAAAGCCCGGGGCGGTCCTCAAAATCCAACTCAGCATACTGGGTGCTTTGAAGCTACTCTTCGAGAGCTACACGCAGCGGCCCAGACGGAGTCGAGTGAGCTTGTCAAGCAATGGTTGGATCAACTCGGGCTCGACCTGGTCGAGCTTGGCATCCAGGATGCTCCTGACACCCTTGTGGGAGCAGATGCCAGCGCGAAGGGCACGGCGACAGGTGGCATCTACGCGGTCCTTACCAGCCTGGTATTCACTGACGCGCTGGAGGGGCGCGATGGCTACCAGGACCATAACGGGCCCGCTTGCGGCCCTCGTCAACCACCAGTGTGGCGGCGTAACGACGGACGATTGCGCGGTTCCCACTTCATGTCATCATATGAGGTGACCATCGACCCCGCCACTGACCCCGAGTGAAGATCGCTGATTGGAGACGCGAATGGACCGCACCCGAGTCTTGCTGGTCGACGACGAGAAGGCCATCACCAACAACCTCGCTCCCCTTCTGGAACGGGCCGGCTTTGCTGTAGCCGTCGCATCCAACGGCGAGAAGGCGCTGCAGAAGACGGTCGCCTTCGCCCCAGACCTGATCGTCCTCGACGTGCTCATGCCCAAGCTGAACGGACGCGAGGTGCTGCGGCGCCTGCGCCAGCAGGGCGACTGGACGCCCGTGATCCTCCTCACCCAGGTGGGCGAATCCACTGAGCGGGCGATGGCACTCGAAGAAGGTGCCGACGATTACCTGAACAAGCCTTTCGACCCCCACGAGTTGATCGCCCGCATCCGCGCGGTGCTTCGTCGTCGAGGCCAGTCTCCTGGGGAGAAGCCCCTGGCGATGGCAGATCGGCTTCGCGCCCGCGACGTGACCCTCGACCGCCCGGCCCGCCGCGTCGAGAGGGAGGGGCAGGCGCTGGAGCTGACTGGGAGGGCGGTGGCTTTGCTTGAGTACCTGATGCTCCACGCTCACGAGGTCCTGAGCCGCGAGCGGCTTCTGGATGCGGTTTGGGGCTGGGACTACCCGGTCGCCACCCGAGCCGTGGACGCCCGTGTGGTGGAGCTGCGGAGCGCCCTCGACGACGACCCGGACGCGGCGCGACTCATCGAGACGGTGGTCGGGCAGGGCTACCGCTTCGTGGCTCCGGTGGAGGCGGACTTGTGAGCCACCAAGGGTGGCGCCGATGGTGGCCCCTTCTCCGCAGCCTGGGCCCGCTGGGGACTGGGAGCGCTCGCGGCCCTGGCGTGGCAGGCGGGCCTCTTCACACACCCGGTGCTGACCTTGCAGTTGCGCGCCGACGTCGGGATGTTGCTCCTATTGGTCGGGGCGTTGCTCACGCTGCTGGGACTGCCGCCCGCCGTTGTTGCAGTCTACGCCGCGGGCCGTCGCGCCCGCGAGCTGGAGGCCGCTCGGGCCGCGTGGGCCGACGACCGGCGTCGCTTCCTGCAGCGGCTCGACCACGAGCTGAAGAATCCCCTCACCGCCCTCCGCGCCGGGCTGGCGAACCTGGCCTCCCTGTCCGTCGGGCCAGAGCGGGACACCGCCCAAGCCAGTGTGGAGGCCCAACTGACGCGCCTCAACCGGTTGGTCGGCAACCTCCGCAAGCTGGTGGAGCTGGAGCAGCGGCCGCTGGAGCGTGTGCCCGCGGACGTGGGCGAGTTGCTGACCGAGGTGGTCGACCTGGCGATAGAGCCCCCCGATCGCCAGATTTCCCTCACCCTGCTTCAGGCCCCGTGGCCCCTGCCGCCTGCGTCCGGCGATCGGGATTTGATCTTCCTGGCCTGCTACAATCTGGTGGATAATGCCCGAAAGTTCACGCGTCCCGGCGACGCCATCGAGGTCCGCGCCTTCGAGGACGGCCGCTGGATCGCCATCGAAGTGGCCGACACCGGCCCCGGCGTCCCGGAGGAGGACCGGTCCCACGTGTTCGAGGAGTTGTACCGGGGTGACAACGCCCGCGCGGTGGAAGGGAGCGGGTTGGGATTGGCCCTGGTGCGCGCCGTGGCATGGCACGACGGCGGCCGTGTTTCTGTGCGCAGCCGCGAGGGCCAGGGTACGGCCTTCACGCTGCGGCTGCCCCAGACCAGACCTACGTGACGAGGTTGTTACACCGTGTGACGGGATGGTTACCGGTCTGTCACACGACTTTACAGGGTCGATGGTATACTGATGCTGTCACCCGAAGGACCGATCAGTATCCCGTACAACGCGGAGGCTTGAGATGAAGCGAACGACGATCTTGATACCGGCAGCGCTGCTGGTGGCAGGGCTCTCCCTGGTCATCGCCCGCGCGGGGACCCTCGAGCTGCAGATCGACACCGCGCCGGCGGCCGAGGCCACCATTGCTGCGTTGGAAGAGGAGAGATCGAGGCTGGTCACCGAGGTGGCGCACCAGCGGGCGGAGCTGGGCTTCCTCTGCCCACCCGCCTCATCGCCAGCGCAGTGGCAATGCGGGAAGTGCCTAAGGGGTTGGGCCCGCTTCTGTTCACCCATCTCCTCGTCTGAAGTAGAATCACAGTGCCACGAGGATCTCGACTAAGGATTCGCCGTGGCGCATCCCACAAGCTGGGAAGTCCAGATCTCGATAAACGAGACTTCCTCTGCAGATCCGGTAGTGATCATGAGACGCCACGAGATTGGCGGACCTGAGGGCGCCGTCGATCTGGATATCTGGCCCAAATCCGAGCCAGGTCTCGCGGCGTGGTTGGAGCAGATGAACAGGATCAGTGGATCGGGGCTGCACCCGTTGATCGAGCCCAACGGCACGGTGGGTGGGCATCCGGCTGTCTTCTATGTTATGGACCCGGAAAGCCATCATAGCATGATTACCGTCTTATTTAGCGACGGCACGCACGTCTACTGATTCTGGCATACGATGTCCTGTCACGAAGGAGGTCTTGCGACCGTACGCGGGATGCTCAACTCTACCCGTTTCTCGCCGGTACCGATCTCGGCCGAAATCCCGGATGATGTCTGGGAGCAGGCCCTGCGCATTTGTGAATGAAGGCTCGTGACGGCGGTCTGACGTGGCCCGCAGGGTGCGCCCTCACTGTCCACAGACTGCCACGTTGGTGCTGGCGGGCCACGACACCGACGCCTTCCTGGCAGAGATGGTGGCAGCGCGGGCAGCAGGGTTCATCCCCAAGGACGCGGAGCCGGCACGGCTTCTCACAGAGATCCGACGTGCCGCGTCCGGTAACGCGCCCTATTGATAGAATCGGCGAATGACGTATGTC
>SKQX01000112.1 GCA_007118795.1 Thermoflexales bacterium
CCCCCTGGCTCATCAGGCCGGGATTGCAGCTCTTCATCCTTCCGGTGGACGGGGTGTACCACACCGTCAGCGCGGGTGAGACGGTGGGCAGTATCGCCGCTGAGTACGATGTGGAACCATCGGCGCTCCACAATCAGTGGAACGACCTGGACGTCGGAGACAGCGTATATGAGGGCCAACTCCTCGTTGTACCCCAGGGCACGGGCTGGAAGATCACCTGGACTCCGCCCGAACCTGAGCCTACCCAGAGGTATGCCCATAGTGTCAGCAGTGCCAGTGGCGTGGCGGCTCCTGCCGCCAGGAATTACTTCATCCTACCCACCGGGAGTCGGCGAGTCTCCGGATGGTATTTCCGCGATCGGCGCAACCCCGGACACATCGGCCTCGACTACGCGTGTCGTCTGGGAGATCCGCTATACGCCGCGGACAGCGGCGTGGTGACCATCTCCGGATGGAGCGGGGGTTACGGCATTCTGGTTGAGATCGACCACCGCAACGGGTACGTCACCCGGTACGCACACCTGAGTACGCTCCACGTCGGCGCGGGTCAGGCGGTTGGTCAGGGCGATCTCATCGGCCTCTGCGGATCAACCGGTTGGTCCACTGGGCCGCACCTCCACTTCGAGATCCGCCGCCACGGCGTGCCGCAGGATCCATTGCGCTATCAACCTTAGCCGACAGCGCCCTGCCGGTGCCAGGGGCACGCTTCAACAGTCCGCACCGGAGCTCTCTTCGGTTTCCCCGGCCCCGGGCCTCTGCTCTGGATCTCTCTCCCGTAAGATAGACCCTGGATTAGCCAGGAGCATCTCCGCGACGGTGATGCTCTTCGTCAAACCTGGTCCGGTCAGCTTTCCGCCGACCGAACGATGTGCTGCCGCCCCCATATCTGACCGAGCACAGGCTTCTCCCCTGCGTGTACAGGAGGCAAAGCGGGGAAAAGCTGAAAGCGAAAGCCAGGCACGAGCCGCATCACGGTGCATCTACCCCCGTGTGTCGCGCAGCGCAGATGGACCCCCACCCTGCGGAAGACAGCTTCGGAGGCTCGTCAACCCCGCCTAGACCGCTCGACTCGCGACTCGATCTACTCCGAGACGATCGTTGTCCTACTTCGCGTACTCCTCGGCCCGCACCTCTCGGATCACCGTGACCTTGATCTGTCCTGGGTACTCCATATTCCCTTCTAGCTTCTTCGCGATGCTCTTCGAAAGCCGAATTGCAGCCAGGTCGTCGATCCTCTGTGGCTTGACGATGACTCGAATTTCTCGTCCCGCCTGCAGCGCGTAGGCCTCCTCCACACCCTGGAAGGACTGCGCGATATCCTCCATGGTACGCACCCGCTTCAGGTAGAACTCCAGGCTCTCCCGGCGCGCGCCGGGTCTGGCACCTGAGATCGCATCTGCGGCCTCCACGATGATCGCCTCCAGGGAGTTCTGCTTCACCTCGTTGTGGTGAGCTGCCACGCAGTGCACCACCTCTTCCCGGAGACCATGTCGACGGCAGATCTCCGCCCCGATCTGCACGTGTGTGCCTTCGTTTTCGAAGTCGACGGCCTTGCCGATGTCGTGGAGAAGCCCGCCGGCTCGAGCCAGATCGGCATTCGCACCCAACTCCTCGGCGATCATCCCCGCTAGCTTCGCCGTCTCGATGGCGTGAGCATACTGGTTCTGTCCATAGCTGGTGCGGAACTTCAGCCGACCCACAAGATCCGTGATCTTGCTGGGAAGCCCGTGCACCCCGACGTCGTAAGCCGCCTGCTTCCCCTCTTCCCGGACAAACTTTTCGAGCTCATTGCCGCTCTCTTTCACCAGCCGCTCGATATTGGTCGGATGTATTCGCCCGTCCAGAACCAAGCGTTCCATAGCCCGACGAGCCACCTCGCGGCGCACCGGGTCGAAGCACGAGATGGTCACCGCTTCCGGCGTGTCGTCAACGACTACGTCGACACCCGCTGCCTTCTCGAATGACCGAATGTTCCGTCCTCCGCGTCCGATGATGCGGCCCTTCATGTCGTCCGACGGCAGCGAAACGGTGGATGCCGTCACCTCCGCCACGTGTTCACTGGCGATACGCTGGATCGCGGTCGTGATCACCTTCCGCGCTCGCTTGTCGGCTTCCTCTGTGGCCTCGGCCTCGACTTCACGGATCACGCGCGCCATGTCCTGTCGCGCCTCGGCCTCGACCGAGGTCAATAACTCCTCGCGCGCCTCCTGCCGGCTCATACCAGCCAACCGGCTCAGCGTTGCCCTGCGCTCCTCCTCCATGCTCTCAACCTGATTTCGTTGCTTGTCGAGAGCACTTTGCCGCTTGTTGAGGGCCTGCTCCCGCTGCTCCAGGCGGTCGTGGCGATGATCGAGTTTCTCTCGCCAGCCCTGCAATCGTTCCTCTTCTCGCCGGAGACCAGAGCGGCGACGCTCTAGTTCCCGCTCCCCTTCCTCTTTTCTGCTCAGTGCCTCATCCTTCGCACTGAGAACAATGTCCTTGGATTCCTTCTTCGCTCTTTCCAGCCGCTCCTCAGCTTCTGCCTCCAAATCCTTCAGGCCAGCCTTCACAACATGGGCCCGAATCAGGAACCCCAAACCAACGCCAACAGCCAGCGCCAGAACTACCGCACCTATCGCAACAACCAAGTCAATCATCCTTCTCCCTCGCCTTCCATTCCACCTTATCCCGTCTCTCCTCGAGCTTCTCCTGAACCAGCGGCTTGATGACCGCGTAGGAGAACCCTCTGCGCGCCAGATATGCCTGCAGCTTGCGGCGAAAGTCCCGGGGAGCTGCCTGCGAGTACCGGCGCGCACCGACCTCCGCTGCCTGACGAGCAGCGGCTTCGACATCCAAGGTGGCCAGCGTCTCATCAATGATGCTGTGAGAGACCCCTCTCTGCCGCAGCTCGTGGCGCAGGCCACGAAGGCCGCGAGGGTTGAAACGCATGCGGTTGTCTACCCAGTACCGTGCAAACTCCTTGTCATCGAGCAGTCCGGCACGAGTCAGCCGCCCTGTCACGACCTCGATGACCGAGTCCTGCACGTCCTTATCGCGCAGATTTCGCTCCACTTCCCACTCGCTCCGCGGACGGTACGACAGGTAGTTCAGTGCACGCTCGTACGCCCGCTCTATCTCGTCCCTATGTCGCAGCCCGGTAATCTGCTCATCATCCAACGTCTGCCCTATCTGGAGATGAGCTGCCTCAATGGCAGCCAGGCCGAATGCAAACTGCCCGTCAAGGTAAACGTTGACACGATCCTTGTTTCGCTTCTGAACCCTTAGCGCGGTGATCTCTCTAGTCATATCCATCCAGAAAAGCAAAGACCGTGGCTCACGAGCCACGGTCAGTGACGGGCATCCGTCGTTCACGATCTCAGATTGGTTACCCGCCTTCAGCTCAACTGAGATGAAGGGGTAAGCGTCCTTCTCGGTCCCTCAGCTGAACGGAGGAGCTATCGATGGAGTTGCCTGCTCTCATCCTGGCTGACGACTCCAGCTCTGCCGCTCAACCCCTGTCACAAATAGCTAGATCGATCCAATATGATGGTATCCAAACGATGAACTGCGGCTAGCACCACATGTCAGAAAGCCACTCGCCTCTTGGACAGGTCACACGTAACAATAAGACACGCTCGGAGAAGGACAGCATTTTAACCGGGAGCTCCGTTACGGAGCTCTCATATCTAACGAGATCAAACCGTAGCTCTTCACAGGAATTACAGGCCAATTCCAGCAACTCTAATCAGCCTGATCTTCTTCCTCGACCTCTTCCGATGAGGTCGAGCCTGCTAACGTTCCCTCTTCGACCATCTGCTGGCGAACGGTGGTCTCAATGGACTCAGCAATATCCGGATTGTCCCTCAAAAACTCCTTGGTGCTCTCGCGACCTTGCGCCAGGTAGTCATCGCTATCGTAATAGTAGTAGGACCCGCGCTTTTCCATCACTCCCAGATCAACGGCCACATCCAGGAGATCACCTTCTCTACTGATCCCCTCGGAGTACATCAGGTCAAACTCGGCCACCCTGAAAGGAGGGGCCACCTTGTTCTTCGTTACCCGCACCCGGGTCCGGGTGCCGATCAGCTCACCTCGCTCTTTGATCGACGTAATACGTCGGATGTCCAGCCTGACCGAAGCATAAAACTTCAGCGCCCGCCCACCCGAGGTCGTCTCAGGGTTACCGAACATCACCCCAATCTTCTCTCGAAGCTGGTTCGTGAAGATCAAAGCCGCGTTCGACTGCTTAATCGCACCGCTGAGCTTGCGCAGGGCCTGGCTCATCAGGCGCGCCTGTAACCCGGGATGAGA
>SKQX01000133.1 GCA_007118795.1 Thermoflexales bacterium
GAACCGCCGGCTGCAGGTCACCCCGGCGACCGGCGTTCCACGTCACGATAAGGGCTCTCCGGGCTCGGGTGATACCGACGTAGAGCAGCCGCATACGTTCGCCGGCGTAGTCGACACGTGCCTCGCGAGTTGCCTCGCCCTCTTCATAACACGATCGGGACTCTTCTTGATCCTGTACCCGTCCTTCGACAGCGGCCTTCAACTGCGCCAGGCTCTCTGCTTGCAGGTTCAACTGGTCGCGCACAAACCACTTCTCGGAGAGGAAGGCATCGTGGGGAAGCCCAGCGGGGAAGTTATAGTTGTTCACCGACATCAGGTAGACGCGATCCCACTCCAGCCCCTTGGCTTTGTGCACCGTAGCCACCGCTACTTCGCCTTTGTGGCTCTCGGGGTCGAAGCGCGTGTCTTCGTCGCTCAACCCCAGGAAGCGGCGCTCGTTTCGCGCGATCACGGCCAACTCCTCGGTCAACTCCGGCAGCCGCCAGTCCGGGTGTCTATCCCGGGCCCGCCCAAGCAGCACGGCTAACTTGTGGGCCATGGCCAGTTCAGCGGACTCGGCGAAGAGATCCTGACCTAGCGTGAGAATGAGCTGGTCGATAGGCAGCAGCGTCGCCTCCTGCCATCGACGGACCAGTCGTCGGAATTCGTCCAGATGCTCCCGGACTCCTAGATATTCGCCGGCGAGAGCCACGTCGTCCAGCCAGTCCTTTCCGGGGCGCGGCCAGAGGAAGTCCTCGACCTGAGGGCACCGCCGAACGGCCCGGGCGACGGCGTGCATGCGCTCCTCTAGTTCCCCATCGTCACGATCACCCCTCCGCCATACGCGGTAGACTCGAGCCAGCTTGGCCGCTGAAGTGGCATCGGCGAGGTAGTTGATCACGTTGGCGAGGGCCCCAGCGATCTCTCGCGTAGCCTGGGTGCTGCGGAGCAGCTCCACGTGCGCGATCTCCCGCCGCTTCAGCTCCTTAACCACGTCGAAGCCGCGTCGGTTCCGCGGCACCAGGATGGCTACCGTTTGATCCATGTGCTCGGGCAGCCAGCGAGCTACCGAGTCAACTACGCGGCGAATCTCTTCCTGCGGCGCGAACTTCTTCCCGACGAGATGCACCTGGCCGGCCTCTGACGGCGGATTTGGCTGGGGATCGCCGGGCGGCGTCGGCTCGATGTGGGGCGGCGTCAGCGCACCGCGCACCGCGGGGAGCGGGTGTCTCTCCTGAGTCCAGTCGATCAGATAGTTGGCCAGCTCGATGATCGTCTTCGTGGAGCGTCCTGAGTTGGGCAGCTCGCGTCTTTCGACCTCCGGCCGACGCAGGAACTCCCGCAGGTATTCGGGGTCTGCGGTGGTGAAGGTCTCATAAATCGCCTGGTTGGGATCGCCAACACGGACCCAGTTGCCACGCGGTGCCGTTCCAGCGCGGCCATCGGCGTCGGTTAGCAGGGCCAGGATCCTCTCCTGAAGACGGCTGCTGTCCTGCGCCTCATCCTCCAGAACGTACGGCCACAGGTGGCGCAGTCGACGGAGCAGCTCGTGGTCCAGCTGCAGGGCTTGCAGGGCCAGCCGGATCAGGTCATCGAAGTCGACCCCACCTCGATAGTCCAGTGCTCGCTGGTAGTCGGCGTAGATGGCCCATCCCATCTCCGCCAGTGGCAGGGTGTCCCCGTGCTCGCCCAGATGCCGGCGCAGCTCGGCGGGCGTGAGCTGCCAGTCCTTCGCCTGTCTTATCACGCCGTACGCGATATCGCGAACCAGACTCGGCCAGTGGTCCCGGCGTACCCACTGCCGTTGGCGCTCATTCAGATCGAGGGAAAGGAGTTCGTCGATCATCCCAGGGTGGGCGCTCAGCCAGGCTTCGGCCGCTCCTTCCAAGATGCGTCTGGCCTCCCGCTCATCCAAGACGTCAAAGGCGTCCGACAGGCCCACCAGACCCGGTCGCTCCCGTACGATGTCGTGGGCCAGTCCGTGCAGCGTGCGCACTCGGTAACCGACGTGGGGCAGCAAGCCGCGGTCGGTGAGAAAGCCGGCTACCTGGCGGGCGAAGTTGTCGACGGCGGAGTTAACCAGAGTCACTACCAGCACCTCTTGACCGTCCTCCAGCAGTTCGCTGGTGACCAGCTCGGCCGTCAGGGCCGAGAGCGTGACGGTCTTGCCACTGCCGGGAACGGCTGCTACGCCCATCAGCCCCCGTCGGTAGTTGAGCACCTCCTGCTGTTTGGGTCGGGCCTTGAACCGCATCGGTGGTCTCGATCTGCGGTGCGCTAGCCCGCCGTCTCAGCAGCAAGACCGCGCAAGACCCGCTGGATGGCTTGTAGCAATGGGCCCTTCTGCTGATATCCCCGCTCGCCCAACTCGCTGAGGCCCAAGGTGACTCGGCATCGGCAGCGCCGGATCAGTCCCTGGGTCAGACGGTACAGAACCTCTCCACGAGCCTCCACCTCATCAGCGTCCGTCCAGATCGTCGTCTCCCTATCCGATGGGGGCCAGGCCCGGCTCAACACATAGGGATGTGTCAGCGGCTGATACAGCCGCTCCCACCAGCCCCGTCCGCCGACGTTCAGCCAGAACTGGTAATCGACCGGGCGGTTTCGGATGAGAAAGGTATAGGCAGGCGCCAAGAGCACGGCATCATCGGGCTCAAGCCGCCAACTCCGAATATACTGGGCGGCGATCACGCCGTCTTTCACCATCTGCAGGTACTCCCGTCCCAGTGAGGCTGTGGCTCCCGGGCGACGACGGGTGGCCTCCGTGGCCCAGCGAAACTTGCGCACCGACTCAATCAGGTTAGCCGCCACCTCGGCAGCGTCGTAGTCACGGTGGAAGCCATATCCCGGCTGGGATAACAGCTCGCCGAAGAGACGACTCAGAAAATGATCGAACGGCGGGCGACGGCGATCAGCCTGTGGCTCCTCCTCGCTGCATCGAGCACCGGGGGATCGCGTGCCCCCGGCTGCGTCATCGGCTTCCTCACGGGCCGGAGGTCGCGAGCCAATATACTCCTCGATCCACGCGCGCAGTCCCTCGTAACGCTCACCAAGCAAGAAGGTCAGCCGTTCCCGCATCTCAGCTCTGATATGATCGAAGGACCCCAGAGTGGGTACCCCGTCCGCCCATCGATAGCAGATCTGCGCAAATAGCTGCGCGCGCACCAAATCCATCCCGTCGATCGCTTCCATGATGGCGTAGGTGACGTCAAACCGGGTCGGGCTGAACTGCCACTCCGGATGCGCGATGGCAGCGAGGGTGAGCAGACACTGAGCGGCCGGCTCCTCCCGAAGAGCTCTGGAGGGCCGGTGCGAGCGGGTGGGGATGCTGCGCTCCTCAAGTCGATGGGTCAGAGAGAAGCGCAGAGCGTCGCTGAGATACGGGGCAAGGACGACGATTTCACCGGGGGAGACGTCCTGCTCCCGCACCAGCGCTTCGATCTCGTCGGCGATCCATTCGACCATCTCCGGATGGTAACGATGGTACTTGTACGCCAGCGCCGTCCGCACCTGCCCCAAGTCTCCCGGTGAACCGCTCTCTCGGCCCATGCTACGCGCCAACTCACCGCCGAGGGCCTGTACCGCTGGGCGCATCACCAAGGAGTCGTCAAAGACAACGTGCTCGTCGCAGAGACCACGGAGTGCATAGGCCCCCTCAGGATCCGCCCCCAAAAAGCGCCGATAGCCCGCCTCCCGGTCGTAGACCACCAGGGCCGAAGCTGCCGCAGGGAGCCATTGGCGCAGAAGATCATGAGCGACGGGCACATCCTCCTCCACGTTATCCACAACGAGATACCGGTATCGATCCATCAAGTAGTTTCGGCAGATGGGTCGACTCCACAGATGCTCGAAGAACACCTCGATCTGAAGCGAGAAGTCTAGCAGGTTATGCTCCAGGCAGTGGCGCCGAAAGCGAACGGCACAGTTCTGGGCCTGCTCATAGATTCGCCCGCGGCTCTGTTCGCCGCCCCAGGCAGACTTCAGCCGCTGGGCAATCTCGGTATGGCGGAAGCCAACCACGGCAGCCTTGTTCAGGTTGTCGATGATCTGACTAAAGAGCCGGTTTCGGTCAATGGTGAGACCATCGAAGAATCCGTCGACAAGGAGAGGACCCACCACGCGGGCCAGGTGGTACTGGGCAGTCTCCAGCGTCAGAAACGTGGGGGGTTGGTCTGGGTGCGCGAACCCGACCTCGTCGGCAATCAAGGGCCAGAAGAGATCGGTCATCCGCTGCGCTAATCCGCCCACCGTCGAGATCGTGATCTCACCCCCAGCATCCC
>SKQX01000149.1 GCA_007118795.1 Thermoflexales bacterium
ACCCCGAAGTACGGTATAATCTCCGTCCGAGGAGGCAGATATTGTTAGCATTGATCACGGGAGCCGAGGGTTTCGTCGGGGGACACCTGTGCGAGTATCTTCTGGAACACACAGACTGGGACCTGATAGGGACCACCCTTGGGGAACCTGATCAGACCAAGCGATTTTCGTCACAGCTTAAGCTGCACTCTGTCGATCTTCGTTCCCACGATGACGTTAACTCGCTTGTCGTGACGGCGCGGCCGAGGTACATCTTTCACCTCGCGGCTCAGTCGTCCGTGCCTACCTCGATCACCTCTCCGTGGGACACTCTGGAGAATAACATCAAGGCGGAGTTGAATCTCCTGGAGGCCGTCCGCCGGTCAGACCAGGAGACTCGTTTCTTGGTGGTTGGCTCCAATGAAGAATACGGAGCACCAAAGCCGGAAGAGCTGCCCCAGACGGAGGCGAGCCCGCTCCGACCCAACAACCCATATGCGGTTAGTAAGATCGCGCAAGACTTCCTAGGCCTTCAGTATCACCTGGCTTACGACATCCCGGTGGTCCGAGTACGCCCCTTCAACCATACGGGGCCTGGTCAATCACCCCGGTTCGTGGTTGCTGCCTTCGCGAGCCAGATCGCCCATATCGAAGCGGGCCTTCAGGAGCCGGTGATGCGGGTGGGCAACCTCGCGACATCGCGGGACTTCACTGATGTGCGAGACATTGTGCGAGCCTATCACCTGGCGCTGACCGAGGGAGAGCCGGGAGAGGTCTACAACCTAGCCTCGGGGGAAGCGTACCCGATCGAGAAAGTGCTGGAGACCTTACTGAGCTATTCTGAATTGGAGATTCGCGTCGAGATAGACCCCGAAAGATACCGCCCCGTCGACGTGCCCGTGGTCTACGGCAGTGCCGAGAAGTTCCACGATGTGACCGGCTGGAAGCCTCGCATAGGCTTCGAACAGACGCTACTGGACACCCTAACACATTGGCGGAACCAGCTTCGAAGCGAGTAGACTTGTGAGCTAGATCCGCTGTCCGACCTTAGGGGTTGGATCGATCTTCGACGTGGCAGGTCTGCCACAGGATCCGACACTGGAGTCGGATGTGTCATCCGACAAGGAGTCACTCAATGCCAAAGGCGCTTATTACAGGAATCACGGGTCAAGACGGTTCGTATCTGGCTGAGCTGTTGCTTGACAAAGGGTATACCGTCATAGGAATGGTGCGCCGGACGAGTACGCTCAATTTCTCCCGCATCGACCGTTTTCAGGAGAGGATCACGCTGGTCTCGGGAGACCTGCTGGATCAGGTATCATTGATTAATATCCTCCAAGAGCATCAGCCCAACGAGGTGTACAACCTGGCCGCTCAGTCCTTCGTACCAACGTCCTGGGGACAGCCGGTGTTCACCGGTGACGTGACAGCCCTGGGAGTGACTCGAATGTTGGAAGCGGTGCGCACGGTGGACCCGTCGATTCGTTTCTATCAGGCGAGCTCATCCGAGATGTTCGGGAAGGTGCGCGAAGTGCCTCAGGATGAGGATACGCCGTTCTACCCCCGGAGTCCGTACGGGGTTGCCAAGGTATATGGTCACTGGATCACCATCAACTACCGAGAGTCCTACGGTATTCCTGCCAGTTCAGGCATCCTTTTCAACCACACCAGCCCACGCCGCGGTTTGGAGTTCGTGCTCCGCAAGATCACGTATGGTGTGGCAAAGATCATGCTGGGATTAGCCGACGAGCTGGCGCTAGGCAACCTGGATTCGAAGCGAGACATCGGGTTCGCGGGGGACTACGTGGAAGCGATGTGGATGATGCTTCAACAGCCCGAGCCGGGCGATTACGTCGTAGCAACCGAGAAGACCCATTCCATCCGTGACATGTGTGAAGCAGCTTTCGGTTACCTCGATCTCGACTGGAAGGACTACGTCGTGCAGGATCCCCGCTTCATGCGTCCCGCAGAGGTTGATATCCTGATCGGCGACGCGAGCAAAGCACGGCGCGAGCTAGGATGGGAACCGTCAGTCTCTTTCCCGGAGTTGGTACGTATGATGGTGGACAGTGACGTAGAGCTTCTGAAGCAGGAGAATCACTTGGGCTGAACCGACGGGAGGTACTACCATGGAAGATATCCGCTTCGGCACGGATGGCTGGCGAGGCCGAATCGCCGAGGGATACACATTCGACAACGTGCGTCGCGCTGCCCAGGGCTTCGCCAACTATCTGACAGACCAGGGCCACCAAGGTAGCGCCGTCGTGGTCGGCTACGATCAGCGGTTTGCGGCGGAGCACTTCGGAGCCGCCGCCGCGGAGGTGATGGCAGGCAACGGGTTCCACGTCTGGCTGACCGACTCGGCGACACCAACCCCGGTGATCTCATACTCGATCGTTGAGCAGGGAGGATCGGCAGGGATCAACATTACGGCCAGCCACAATCCTCCGTGGGACTGCGGATTCAAGGTGCGAGACGAGAACGGAGCTGCGGTAGCTCCGGATGGTCTCCGCGCTATTGAGGCCCTGATCCCCGATCTCCAGGAGGTGAGAGGAATCGACCTGGAGGCTGCAAAGGGCCAAGGTCTCGTTAAGATCTGGGACCCGGCGGAGGCTTACATCGAACACATCAGCGCCCTGGTGGATCTTGCGCGTATCAAGGAGGCGGGGCTCAGCCTTCTGGTCGAGCCGATGTGGGGCAACGGCATGGGTTGGTTCCCGCGCCTACTCCAGGGGGGCAAGACCAAAGTATCCGAGATTCACAACGAGCGTCATCCCCTGTTTCCCGGTATGGAGCGCCCCGAACCGATTCCGCCCAACATAGATGGAGCGCTGCAGAGGACCGTGGAGTTGGGGGTCGATGTCTGCCTGATTATGGATGGCGACGCCGATCGAATGGGGATAGGAGACGAGAAGGGCCAGTTCATCAACCAGCTCCAGGTGTACGGCCTGTTGGCGTACTATCTACTGGAGATACGCGGCAAGCGAGAACCGATCGTGAAGACCGTCTCCACCACGTCGATGCTGGAGAGACTCGGGGAGAGATATGGTGTGCCGGTGCATCGGACCGGGGTGGGGTTCAAGTATGTGGGCCCAAAGATGATGGAGACGGGCGCCATGATCGGCGGAGAAGAGAGTGGAGGGTACGCGTTCGGCGAGAGCATTCCGGAGCGGGACGGCATTCTGGGAAATCTGTACTTCCTCGATCTCATGGTGCAGACAGGCAAATCGCCATCGGCGCTCCTGGAGCATCTGTTCGACGAGTTGGGCACCTCATACTACTACGATCGCATAGACACCTGCTTCCCGTCGGACAAGCGACCCGAAGCGCGGGAGCGACTCGATGGAGCGACCCCGGAGACCCTGGCCGGGCTCACGGTCACTGACATCGTCACGGTTGACGGCTATAAGTATGAGCTGGAGGACGGGGGCTGGTTGCTGATACGTTTCTCAGGAACGGAGCCCATCATCCGAGTCTACTGTGAAACGACCGACGAAGAGAAGGTTGAGCCGCTGTTGGATGAAGGACTGAGATTGGCAGGGCTGACATAGCGTATGGAGATCGTTGACTCTCACGCCCACCTGGACTTCCCGCAGTTCGATGAGGACCGCGACTGTGTCCTCGAGCGAGCCCACAGGGCGGGCATCGTAGCGATCGTTAACATTGGAACCAACGTGTCCAGTAGTCGGGCCTCCGTGGCACTGGCGGAGGCATACGACTTCGTGTATGCTACCGTCGGGATACATCCGCACGACGCCGAGACCGCCGACGAGACAGCATTAGACGCCCTTCGCGCCCTGGCACATCATCCCAAGGTGGTGGCTATAGGGGAGATCGGCCTCGACTACTATCGAGACTACTCTCCGCGACCCATCCAACGGCAGGCCTTCCAGAAGCAACTAGCGCTAGCTGCAGAGGTGGGACGGCCGGTGGTGATCCACAGTCGAGACGCTCACGCGGAGGTGTTTGCCGCGCTACAGGCTTGGGAAGGGTCCGGGGTTTTGCACACGTACTCGGCCGGGCCGGAACGGCTGGATGACGCCCTCGAGATGGGCTTCCTGGTGGGCCTGTCAGGCCCGGTGACCTATCCCAACGCGAAGCGGCTCCGGGACGTCGCGCGGAGCGTGCCGCTGGATCGTCTCTTGGTAGAGACGGATTGTCCCTACCTAACACCTGAGCGCCACCGAGGCAGCAGGAATGAGCCGGCATACGTCAGACACGTCACGGAAGCCATCGCTAAAGCACGCGGCGAATCGAC
>SKQX01000272.1 GCA_007118795.1 Thermoflexales bacterium
GAGGGGCGGTGGCTATGGATGTGCGAAGCTTTCTGTCGTGGGCCGAGGATGAGGGGGTGGTGACCGAGGTTGAGGGCGCTGTCGATCCGCACCTGGCGTTGGCCCGTCTGATGGCCCGGCTCGACGGCGAGCCATTGTTGGTGGGAGAGCTGAGCGGCTATCCCGGATGGCGGGCGGTGTCCGGGGTGTGTGCCCAGCGGGAACACTTCGCGGCGGCGCTGGGGTGTAGCGTTGGGGAGCTGATTCCCCGCATGGCAGAGGCACTGGAGAGGCCGAAGCGCCCTCGCATCGTCGATGAGGGTCCGTGTCAGGCGGTGGTCGCGCAGCCCGCGCTCAGCGGCCTTCCCATCCCGCGCTACCATCCGGACGATGGGGGCCCTTACATCACGGCGGGCGTGGCCGTGGTGAAGGATCCCCGCCTGGGGAGGAACATCTCTTTCCACCGGTTGATGCAATTGGACGACCGGCGGTTCGCTGCGCGGATCGTGGAGGGGCGGGGGACATACACGGCCCTGGCGCGGGTGGGGGGCGAGCTTCCCATCGCCATAGCGGTTGGGGCGCCGATTCAGGTGCTGTTGGCAGCGGCGATGAGCCCGGCCCAGCACGTCGATGAGCTGAGCATCGCTCACGCGCTGGCACCGACGGATCTGGTCCGGTGTCACACCGTGGATCTCGAGGTGCCGGCGCAGGCGGAGCTGATACTCGAGGGCCGGATCACTGAGGCCACAGCCCGCGAAGGGCCGTTTCCGGATTTGACCGGGACGATGGATCGGGTGCGGGAGCAGCCGGTGATCGAGATCGATCACGTCACCCACCGTCGCGCCCCGATCTTCCACGCGCTGCTGCCCGGAGGAATGGAGCACAAGAACCTGATGGGCATGCCGCGGGAGCCGACGATATTCGCCGAGGTCAACAAGGTCTGTACGTGCACGGGGGTGTACGTCACGCCTGGGGGTATGTCGTGGCTCCACGCTGTGGTGCAGATCGAAAAGCAGCGCGATGACGATGGGGTGCGCGCGATCGAAGCGGCGTTCCAGGGCCATCGCTCGCTGAAGCACGTCGTGGTGGTGGACGGGGACGTCGACCTGTACGACAGCGAGGACGTGGAGTGGGCCATCGCCACCCGGTTCCAGGCCGATGGGGATCTGGTGGTGCTCCGGGATCAGCCCAGCAGCAGCCTCGATCCGTCGGCCTGGCAGCTTCCGGGGGAGAAGGCGCGCACGGCCAAAATGGGGCTCGACGCCACGGCCCCGTTGGGGGAACGGCGGAGGGAGTATGAGCGGGTCTCATATGGCGCGATGGAGTTGCCCGCGCCTGGGGCTGAGTAAACGTACTTGTGCATCGAGCCCTTTCACTGTATCATGAAATTGAGCCGCGCCGATGGAATTAGCCTATGGGCTGATTCTGCAGATTCGAAGGCCACGATAGCGCAAGGAGGATGCCATGGACCTCATTAGAGTTGCATCCGATTCTCGCTCGACGGCAGTGGCGGGCGCCATCGCGGGTGTGATGCGAGAACAGGATAACGTCGATGTACAGGCCATCGGTGCCGGGGCGGTCAATCAGGCGGTGAAGGCTGTAGCGATCGCACGCGGATACTTGGAGCTGGACGGAATCGACATCGTATGTATTCCCTCCTTCGTCGAAGTGGACATCGAGGGGCACGAGCGGACTGCGGTTCGGCTGCACGTAACCCAACGGGGCAGCGGGACGGGCCCATCGAGTTCGGAGGAGGAGGCGCCCGAGTCGGAGCCGGACACAGGGCCGAGTGAACTAAGGTATTCGTAGCGTCTTTCCAGGGTCTGCCTGTGCCGCCAGGGAAGCAGCCGAGATTGGCTGCGGACTGGCGGCACTGCGCTGGATGGCAGTCCGCGCCCGGCCCATGATAGGAGAGGACCCGTTGGGCGGGGATTGAGGTCCGGTGCGACCATGCGACGGGCTGGATTCGATGGAGACAGAGAGCTTAAAGGGGACGAGGGGCTGGACGGCCTGATCACCTCCAAAAAAGGTGCGTCCCTGGGTGAGAGAGACGATTGTAGACGCGGTGAGGATGATGCTGGAAAAATTGGCGCAGATTGAAGAGCGATACAAAGAGTTGACGAAGCTCATGGCCCAGCCGGAGGTGGCCCAGGACCATCAGCGGGTGGCGGAGTTGGCCAAGGAGAGATCTGACCTCGAAGATGTGGTGGTGGTATACCGGGAGTTCAAGAGGGTGCGAGAGGAACTGGAGGACACCACTGAGCTTCTGGGGGAGGACGACATCGGCCCCGATCTTCGGGAGTTGGCCGAGATGGAGATCGCTGATCTGGAGCAGAGGCGTGAGAAGTTGAGGGAGGAGTTGCGCCGGCTCCTGATCCCCAAGGACCCGCGGGACGTCAAGGACGTGATCGTCGAACTTCGGGCCGGCGCCGGCGGCGACGAGGCCGGTCTGTTCGCGGCGGATCTGTACCGGATGTACACGCGTTACGCGGAACGGAGGGGATGGCAGACAGAGGTGCTGAGCTCTCGTCCGACGGGAATCGGCGGGATCAAGGAGATCGTATTTGGGACGAAGGGGCGGGGGGCCTACTCGCGTTTCAAGTTTGAGAGTGGCGTGCACCGGGTTCAGCGGGTCCCCGTCACGGAGTCATCGGGGCGGGTGCACACGTCGACGGCGACGGTGGCCGTGCTCCCCGAGGTGAGCGACGTGGAGGTGGAGATCAAGGCGGCAGATCTCGAGGTTGAGGCGTACATCTCCTCCGGTCCCGGTGGACAGCACATGCAGAAGAACGCCACGGCTATCCGGATGACCCATATGCCGAGCGGCATCACCGTCTCGTGTGAGTCGGAGCGTTCCCAGTCGAAGAACAAGAAAAGAGCGCTGTCGATCCTGCGGTCCCGGCTGTACGAGGAGAAGCTCCGAAAGCAACAGGCGAGGCGGGCGGAGGCGCGGCGCACCCAGGTGGGCTCCGGGGATCGGAGCGAGAAGATACGGACGTACAACTTCCCGCAGAACCGGATCACCGATCATCGGATCAACCTGACGGTCTACCAGCTGTCCGACGTGCTGGACGGCAACCTGGAGCCTTTCATCGAGGCGCTGAGGGCCGAGGAGCAGGAGAGGCAGCTGGAAGCGGCGGGCGAGCTTGAGTAAGCGCGCCGTGGTAATGTCCAGAGCCTTCGCAGGCTTCCGCGCTCAGCGGTCCCAAAGGGGCGACGGAGAGGCGCAGACGGTGTTTTCCGGTGACCCACCGAACGCGGGCCGGGCCTTACAGCAGGGTGCCTCGAGCCTTGGCGGCGTGTCGGACATCCCCCGTGTCGAAGCGGAGGTGCTGCTGACTCACGTGGTCGGCTGGACGCGAGCGGCGCTGCTGGCGCATCCTGAGCGCTCACTGACAGCGGCTCAGGCGGCCCAGTACAGCGAGCTCATCACGGATCGGGCGGCCGGTTACCCCCTTCCGTATCTTACCGGCGAGGTCGAGTTCTATGGTCTCGATGTCGCCGTCACCCCCGAGGTGCTGATCCCCCGGCCGGAGACGGAGGTGTTGGTCGATCTGGCCCTGGAGCGGCTGGCAGATCGGAAGGGATCGACCACGGTGGTCGACGTAGGGACCGGGTGCGGCTGCATCGCCATCGCCCTGGCTGCCCACCTGCCGCAGGGGTTGATATACGCCATCGACATCTCGCCTGCGGCGTTGGCGGTGGCGCGCCGGAATGCCGAGAGACACGGGCTCCAGGAGCGAATCCAGTTCATCAACGGCGACCTGCTGGATCGCCGGCCGGGCCCGGTCGGCTTGATCGTCTCCAACCCGCCCTACGTTTCGACCGATGAGTGGGCGACCCTACCGCCGTCGATCCGGGATCACGAGCCGCGTCTGGCGCTGGATGGGGGACGAGAGGGGTTGGAGGTCGTCGACCGGCTGCTCCGTCAGTCCCAGGGGCTGCTGGTGCCGGGAGGGGCCCTGTTGATCGAGATCGGCGCCGCCCAGGGTGATGCGGCCAAGGAGATGGCGCAGAGGCTCTTCCCCCAGAGGGGGATCACGATCCGAATCCATCCGGATCTGGCGGGGCGCGACCGCGTGTTGGAGATCCAGACGTGATAGAGCTTCTGGCCCTGGATGTCGACGGCACGCTGATCGACGAACGGATGACGATCCCGGAGCGGGTACGGCAGACCGTCCTACGGGTGCAGCAGGAGGGCGTGACGGTGACGCTGGCCAC
>SKQX01000118.1 GCA_007118795.1 Thermoflexales bacterium
CACCACAGAGTCCGAGACGAAGTTGACCAAGACGCCGAGGTGGGCCAGCCCCATCACAAGCTGGAGGCCGCCGGCCATCAGGGCCAGCAGGCCCGCGGCCGCGACGTAGGTTGCCGTGCCGGGATCCTCCATGCCGAGGAGCGCCGAGAGCACGAGCAGGGAGGAGGCATTCGTCGGGCCGGTCTGCACTTGGCTTGAGGAACCCCACAGGGCACCGACAATCGACCCGACAACAGCCGCATAGAGACCCATCCTCGGTGGAAGGCCGGCGATGAACGCGAACGCCATCGCCTGGGGCAACATCACCACGGCTACCGTCAAGCCAGCCGTCAGATCAAACTGAAGCTGCTCGCGCTGATAGGTCCGCGCGATCCTCGCGGGTTGTGCAAGGAACGCGACAGCTGCTTGCAGTCGATCGACAGGCAGGTGGTCACCCAGTAATCTCATCCCAGCCCCTCCGGCCCCGGTACTTCGCCAGCTCGTGCCCAGGCCAACAGTTGAGCACGCGGGCATCGCCCAGCTGGCCTCGGCTATCGTAACATAAGCTAGCGAGGTAGCAAATCGACCGCCGTCACAACTGGAACCGCCCCGACCTGGCAACGGCTGTCGAACTGCTGTACGCGAGCTGGCTCGAGATGAACGTCAGCCGGACTCTCGCCCGAGGACCGGCCACGGACTGAGCTCTCCCGGTATCATAACCGCACGTTCGGCAATCACAACCGTCCGAACGCTCTAGGAGCGCCCGCGTCGGAAATGCCATCGCCAGCGCAAGCCAGATTCCTCGTCGCTCCAGCCGCTGCACTTGCTTTGCTCTCAGGATGACCAGTGCGGTAATCGTATCTGCCTGCGTCGGAGACACGAACCGGCCCATTGTCCAGCAGAGCAGACGCTCTGGAAATGCTCTGGAAACGCTTCGACGGTACTATTACAGGCGTGATAATAGGCGAGGTTAGATGACGAGTCGACTGCTGCACAGGTGAGCCGACATCGTCAAAGGAGGCAAAAATGGCAACCGAAGTTAGGACGAAGATGCTGAACGGGGTGGACGTAGGTCAGCTGATGGAGACGGTAGAGGCTATCAAGAAGGACCCAGATCTCGCCCACTTCGAATTCCGCGCTCATACAGAGTGGTTGGATGGCGCTCGCTCGCGAACTGAGATTAAGGGATTCCACGGAGCCGGGAGGGAGGATGGATCACGGGATAAGCTCTTGGTGCTCTACGGCGATGAGCCCGCGGTGCTGCTGGGCTCGAATTCAGCACCCAATGCCGTCGAGACGGTTCTCCACGGCCTGGCCTCTTGCCTCGCCGTAGGCATTGTATACAACGCCGCGGCGAGAGGAATAGAGATCAGAGAGCTGGCGTTCGATCTGGAAGGAGATTTGGACCTCCATGCCTTCTTGGGTCTGTCGGAGCAGGTCCGGCCAGGGTTCGGTGACATTCGGGTGAACTACCGTATCAACGCCGACGCGTCTCAAGAGGAGATCGAGGAGCTCTGCGAATACGTGCAGAGAACATCGCCGGTCCTCGACGTCATCGCCAATCGCGTGCCGGTGAGCGTCAGGTTGGAGAAATGAGGAGCACACGCGGCTGGACCAAGCGAACGATGTTTCTCTAGGCTCCGATTCACACGAAGGGCAAAAGGGCACCAGCTTACCACCAGCACAAGAGGCGAAGCAACAGGCACTGGATCGTGAGATCCGGTGCCTGTTGCTGTGACGCCCTTTCGGTCACCGTGAGAGCACCTCAAGCTGCTATTACCCAACCCACTCCCGCCAGGTGCCTCTTTGACAGCGATCATCCGCCGTGATATGATGCTCCTTGCCTGGACCCGGTGGTACAGACGCCGCGGTGGGGACAGAAAGCTCCTCAAATGGGGGTCAAAACCGCGCATATGACATCACGAAAGCCACACCAAGGAGGACCGGATGAAGATATTGATCGCAGCCGACATGGAAGGGATCTCGGGCGTGGTGAACTGGGACCACGTCAATCCGGATCACGAGGAGTACGCACGATTTCGCAAGCTGATGACTGGGGAGGTGAACGCCGCCGTCCGCGGCGCATGCGAGGGCGGTGCAGAATCGGTTCTGATCGCCGACGGCCACGCGGGAGGACGTAACCTTCTGATTGAGGATCTCGATCCGCGCGCCCGACTCCATACAGGTTCGCCGTCGCCGCTCGCCATGGTCGCTGGGGTCGATGCTGACGTCAGCGGTGCATTCTTCGTCGGTTACCATGCGCGCGCCGGAACCGAGCGGGCGATTCTCGACCACACTTGGTCGAGCCAACGGGTAGCCAACCTGTGGCTCAATGGCAATCTGGTCGGCGAGACAGGGCTGAACGCCGCCGTCTGTGGCCACTTTAACGTACCAGTGCTGATGGTCTCCGGCGATCTAGCCGTGTGCCAGGAGGCCGCGAGCCTGCTGGACGGTGTGGAGATTGTCGCAGTCAAGGAAGCAACAGGACGGCAGTCGGCCCAGTGTCTCCCCCCTGAGATAGCACGCGAGAGGATCTATGACGCGGCCCGCCGCGCCGCCGCGCGCCTGCGGCGTGGGGACGCACCGGAGCCGTTCCGTCCCTCCGTACCAGTCACTATGGCCATTGAGTTTCCGTCGTCGGATATGGCGGACCGGGCCGCTCTGCTCCCCGGCGGAGAGCGAAAGGGACGACGGCTTAGCTACGAGGCAGAGGATGTGCTACTGGCGTTCAGAGCCATGCGAGCGGCCCTGGCGCTGGCGGGATGACCCACGTGAGTCTCTGGCGTCCACGGGCAGGTTGCCGTGACTGATCATCCCGCCGGTTTCTTCTCGGGCGCCCGGGCGGATCTGCGGATCTAGTTCAAAGCAGCCTGCAACGCGGAGATCAGCCGCCGGTTCTGGGCCCGCTTACCCATAGTTATGCGCAGGAAGTGCGGCAGGTTGTATCCACCACAGGGCCGGACGATGATGCCCTCGCGCTTCAGACGGGTCTGGACCTCTCCCGCGCGCGGGCCGATCTTGACCAAGACGAAATTGGTGTGGCTGGGTACGTACTCCAGCCCCAGGTCCTGGAACTCGCCGTACAGATAGCGGCGCTCCACCCGGGTCAGCTCAACCGTGCGCTGCAGGAAATCCTGGTCCTCCAGCGCACCAATACCGGCTGCCTGGGCCAGCAGGTTGACCGCAAAGGGTTCTTTGACCCGGTTGAGGGGCCCGAGGACGTCCGGCACGCCGATGCCGTAGCCCAGACGCACGCCCGCCAAGCCATAGGCCTTGGAGAACGTGCGCATCACCAGCACGTTCCTGCATCCCTGCCTCACATAAGACAGGGTGTCCGGGAAGTCATCGGAATCCACCAGCTCGTAATACGCCTCGTCGAAGACGACCAGCACGTCGTCGGGCATGCTGTCCATGAACGCGTTCACCTCACCCTCCGTAACGATCGTCCCGGTCGGGTTGTTCGGATTGCAGACAAAGACCACCCGGGTCCTCGACGTCACCGACCCTGCCATCGCCTTCAGGTCCAGGCCGTAGCCCTTCAGCGGAGTCTTCATGAGCCGGGCTCGCATCACGCGGGTGTAGATATCGTACACCGGGAAAGAGGACTCACTGACAACCACTTCGCTTCCCTCGTCCAGATAGGCCATGCAGACCTGCATGATGATCCCATCGGCCCCGCTCCCCACGGTCACCGAATCTGGTTCGAGCCCCAGGTGATGGGCGAGGGCATGACGCAGCCGGTAGCTCTGACCGTCAGGATAGAGATTGAGGTTCTTAAGCTCATCCTGAATCGCCTCCACCGCCCGCGGTGCCGGCCCGAGGGGATTCTCGTTGGAGGCCAGCTTGATCACCCCCTCCAAGCCATACTCCCGCTGGACCTCCTCGATCGGCGTGCCGGGAACGTAGGGTTTGAGTGCGTCCAAGCCTGGTTGCTGCTTCAAGTCCTCTGACATTAGCTTGCTGCCCCCCTCTTCACGCTCCTGGTAATTACTCGGACATCCCCGACCAGCAATCCCTCTCCTTCTGAGAAGAGGAAGACGGGGTTGAGATCCACCTGGTCGAGATCTGGATAGAGAAACGGGAGCTGCGAGAACCTCACCAGGACATCGAAGAGCGCATCCAGATCGCGTCGAGGTTCTCCCCGTATGCCCTCCAATAGGGGGAACGATGCGATCTGGCTGACCATGGCCTCCGCTTCCTGGCGATCGACAGGCGCTAC
>SKQX01000039.1 GCA_007118795.1 Thermoflexales bacterium
GTCGGGCTCAATGCCAGGAATGGTCCGGGCCCGTCCTCCCGTGGCGATGATCACGTTTTCAGCGTCCACTGTCCGTGAACCGCCTTCCTTGAGCGCGACCTCGACAGCACCGGGTGACAGAAGCACACCTCGCCCCTCAATGACGTCCACATCGTTCTTGCGCATCAGGAACCCAACGCCCTTGACCAGCCGCTCTGACACCTGACGGCTGCGATCGACAGCAGCGGAGAAGTCCAGTTCGACATCGGACACGGAGAATCCGAACTCGTCGCCGCGATCGAGCAGGGCGACGACTTCTGCGCTGCGGAGAAGCGTCTTGGTTGGGATGCAGCCCCAATTGAGGCAGACACCACCCACGCGCTCTTCCTCGATGAGGGCAGCCTTCAGCCCCAACTGCGCGGCGCGCAGGGCGGCGACGTACCCGCCCGGCCCCGCCCCTACAATCGCGATGTCATATTGGCTCATTTTCCGTTCACTCCTTCGATGGAAGCTCAGTATTTTCGCTGCTTGAGCAGAAGAGATGAGAGACGGCCGACTGGGAGGAGAAAACCCATCGACGTCGGTGCGAGTCGCCTATGGATTGGCGGTTCGCTCACCGCCCCCCCAACCGCCGTGTCCCCTTCCCCTCTCCTGAGATGGACAGTAGCGGGGGTGGGTTTTGCCCTGCGCAAGTCCGGTCCCTCACTCCATGGTTGCCCCCAGCCATGTTACTCTTCCTCCAGTCGCTGTCAAGGACGGTGCGGCCTGTCCTAGAATAGGTGCGATTGGACCGATTAGGAAGCCGGACCCGTAGCAACGGCGTCCCTGTGGTCTCTAGGCGTGTCAGGATCCTGTTCGCCTCATATGTTTGGACCCCGAGGGACGAGCGCACCGGGCGGTGTCCTACTCCGCCCGGTGCGGATGATCAGGGGCAAGGGAATGTCTCAACTGCGGTCCGGGGATCGGGGGTACGCTGGGAAGATGGGATTGTCTGTGGGGCGTACCCTGTGGTACAATGGACTTCTGGTGATCGCCAGCGATCTCGCGCCCGTCGTTACGCAGGTAGCGCACTCCGGTGCAGCTTGCGCCCGGTCAAGATGGGCAAGATGAGACTGCCGGGGATGAAGGCGGACGAAGGCTGGGTGATGGGTTAGGGCAGGTGCCAGAAAGCGGAGGAGATCTATGCCCCGGAAGAGCTTTGAGCGAGAATTGCAGGAATTACAGGACGAGTTGCTGACCTTGGGAAGCATGGTCGAGCAGGCGATCACGGACTCGGTGGAGAGCCTCAAAGGGCGGGACCGAGACGAGGCGCGCCGGCTGATCAAGCAGGATCGCGAGATGAACGAGATGCGATATGCCCTGGAGGCCAAGGCCCTGACGTTGATCGCTACGCAGCAGCCCATGGCTGGCGATCTGCGGATCATTGCTGCTGTGCTGAGTCTGGCCTCCGAGCTGGAGCGCATCGGCGATTACGCCAAGGGGATCGCCAAGATCAACCTGATGATGGGTGACGAGCCGTTGTTAAAGCCCCTGATTGACGTGCCGCGGATGGCAGAGAAGACCCGAGGTATGCTGAACCGGGCGCTGCAGGCTTTCGCGGAGCGGGATGTGGAGCTGGCTAGATCGATTCCGGCGGAGGACGACGAAGTCGATGGGCTCTACAACCAAGTATACCGGGAGCTGCTTACTTACATCATCTCCGATCCCCGCACCATCGATCAGGCCACCTACCTTCTGTGGGTCAGTCACAACCTGGAGCGAGCGGCCGACCGCGTCGTCAATATCTGCGAGCGAGTGATATTCACCGTCACGGGAAGGCTCGTGGAGATGAAGGGTGAGGACGACAAGGAGGTGACCTACGAGCAGTATGAGGGTCCGTAGGGCCAGGGCTGAGTGATCGCCAGCTCTCAGAGCGCATCCACCAACAGGAACAGCAGGTCGTTGACATTCGTCCCCGTCGCGCCGCTCTGGATCAAGCCGCCCTGGCGGCCGTCGTCCAGCGCTTCGAAGAAGTGGTAACTGTCGTTGGCCTCCAAGGCAGCCCACGGATCCAGGCCCAGGTCCTGGGCACGTCGGAGGGTGTCGCCGGTGGCGACAGCGCCTGCGGCATCGGTCGGGCCATCGGTGCCATCGGTAGCGAGGGCCATCACGAGGACGTGCGGCCAACCGTCCAGGGCCAGAGCGGCGGCGAGGGCAAGCTCTTGATTGCGCCCCCCCTTTCCGTCGCCACGAACCGT
This sequence comes from Thermoflexales bacterium, assembly GCA_007118795.1. Taxonomy (GTDB): domain Bacteria; phylum Chloroflexota; class Anaerolineae; order B4-G1; family B4-G1; genus SKLM01. The sequence continues at coordinate 2,217 of SKQX01000039.1, forward strand.
CACGGTGGTCTCTCCCCCCCAGACCAGGCAGGCTGGCGGTGCGACGGGGTCACTGTCCGCTCGCACTCCTTTGACGAGCCCGGCTGCCACCTTCGCCACCTCCCGGGCCTCCCCCTCAATGTACGTGCTCAACAGCAATGACTCAAAGCCGAGACGACGGGCCTCCTGCACCGCTGCCACCGCCCCTTGACGATTGGAGCCTACGATCACGTGGTGGACGCGTTCAAAGGCAGTGTCTCCAGGTTTCGGGGTCTCCTGCAGAAAGGAAGGTGCATCTCCGGCTCCGGCGATGTCATAGCGCTGAAGGAGATCATATGCGTCGCTCACCGTGGTGGGGTCCGGCACGGTGGGACCTGATGCAATGACGTCAAGCGAATCACCCACCACGTCGGAGAGGACTAGTGTGACCACGTCGGCGGGGGCTGCCAAGCGCGCCAGGTTGCCTCCCTTTAGTCGCGAGCAGTGTTTCCGGACAGTGTTGAGCTCGTCGATGGTGGCGCCCGAGCGGAGTAGGCCGTGGGTAAGCTCTTGAAGATCCTCGAGCGTCAGCCCGGGTACAGGTAGGCTCAACAACGCTGATCCTCCGCCCGAGATCAGGCAGATAACCAGATCTCGCGAGGTTGCCTGCATCGCCAGATCCGCCACAGCCTCAGCGCCTTCCACGGAGTTCTGATCCGGCACAGGATGACCAGCCTCGACGAAGCGGATCCTGGACATGTGGTGATGGGGTGAGCAGGAGGGGGCCTCAACGCCCAGGGTGTGGCCGTACTTGGTCACCAGAACGCCCTGGCTCAGCCGGTCGCCCAGGATGCGCGCTATGGCGACGGTCATAGGCCCGGCGGCCTTACCGCCCCCTATGACGAAGACATGTTCGTAGTCGCTCAGGATATAGCGCCGATCGCCGACCACGAGATCGTCGTCCTCGCGACGGACGTGACGACGAATGGCGACGGCCGGGTCGACGGCGTCCAAGGCTGCTTGCTGCATGCGCGTGGCGGCTGTGCGCAGGTCAAGCTCAGGCATAAACCTCCCACCGTGGTTCTCAGCGCGCTCTCCAGCTGGATTCGCTGCAGCGGATCCGGTAGGTCGGCCTTGGGATCAGGCCTTGGAGGGCGCCGGGGATGGTGTGCCGTATTGGGCGGCTATCGTCGCAGCTCCTCGATGGCGCTGGCGGCCGCCTCCTCCGGTGTCTGCTCCCCTCTCAACAAGGACTCCAACGCACGCTGCATGGGCGCACCTATCACCTCCTTGAGGGCCGGTCGCGGCGGGGGCACGGCGCCCTCCAGCAGGGCGTGCAACCATGAGCGGTCCGCCTCCGTCACAGTCCACAGCTCCAAGACGTCGGGCGTGGCGGGCAAGTAGCCGGCTGTCTGACTCCAAAGCGCGCTACGCTCCGGGGTCGTGAGCCAATCGATCAAGAGCAGGGCCAGATCCTGGCGTTCAGGGATCTCAGTGACCATAGCCAGTGCCCAGCCGCGGGCGATGCTGATAGCCTGCCCGTCCTTTGTGGGGATGGCTGCCGCGGCCATCGTCTCGTCCTCTTCTAACCAGTAGCGATTAGCCCGCACCGCCGTCATCCCGCCCTCCCCTGCCTTAAACCGCTCCCAGGCTTGGTCCACGTGAGTCAAGTCCAGTAGATCGAGGGGGGCGATCACCGTCTGGGTTATGCACTCGGTGTAGAAGGTGAAGACGTCGAACATCACCTCCTCATCCAGAGATGGGTTCCCATCTGCGTCCACCAGTCGCCCCCCGGCACCCAGGTACTGAATCAGCGTGGCGTCGTTGATCTGCGCGTCGATCCCCCCGGCTGGAAACAAGAACGGAACCTCGGCAGAGATGACCTGCGTCCAGGTCAGGGGGGTGGTTTCGAACAGCGCGGGCCGGTAGGCCAGGTGCTGCATGTCCACACCCAGAAGCGTTCCGACTGTTCGGCCTTCCGCCCTGCCCATAGCCGAGGCAAAGGGGAACTGATCCTCGA
>SKQX01000041.1 GCA_007118795.1 Thermoflexales bacterium
AATAGCAAAACCGGCTGGAATCGGAACCAGCCGGTCGGTGGTGGGCGGTGCAAGACTTGAACTTGCGACCTCCACGATGTCAACGTGGCGCTCTGGCCAACTGAGCTAACCGCCCACAGCGCCACCGATTATACCAGCTTCCCCCCTCCCTGGCAAATGATGGACGGAGACAGCCGTTGGAACATCGTAGGACACCGTTGGGCCGTCAGCGCGCTCCAGCGCGCTGTCGTCACCCAGAGCGTCTCACACGCCTACCTCTTTACCGGCCCCCCGGGGGTGGGCAAGACCACCCTGGCCCGGCGACTGGCCGCGGCCCTTCTCTGCCAGGATCCGGAGGTGACGCGCAGGCCCTGCGGCGAATGTCGTGCCTGTCATCTGATCGGCAGCGGCAACCATCCGGATCTTCACGTCGTCGAGTCCGAGGAGGTGGGGGGCAGCCTGAAGATCGACCAGGTGCGCCAGCTTCAGCACACCCTCAACCTGACCCCGGTGGAATCCCGTTGCCAGGTTGCAGTGCTGCGCCGTTTCGAGGAGGCCACCACCTCGGCCGCCAATGCGCTGCTGAAGACGCTGGAGGACCCAGCGTCGCACGTCGTGCTGGCGGTCCTTGCCCGGGAGCCGGATCGCCTGCTTCCTACCATCGTCTCCCGCTGCCAGCACATACCGTTGCGACCGCTGCCGGTGGCGGCCGTGCAGCAGGCCCTCCTCCACCGCTGGGGCGCGCGCCCGCCCCAGGCCGCTCTGCTCGCTCACCTATCCTGTGGGCGGCTGGGCTGGGCGGTGCGCACCCTCGAGGATGACGAGGCCCTGAACCGCCGCGCCCGCCGTTTGGACGAGTTGGACGATCTGATCGACAGTTCCCTGATCCACCGCTTCCGCTACGCTGAGAAGCTGGCCCGGGACCCTGTAGCGGCGCACCAGGTGCTCGAGCTGTGGATCGGGTGGTGGCGGGACGTATTGCTCGAGGCCTCGGGGGCCGATGCCCCGGTCACCAACATCGACCGCGGGGGCCAGCTACAGGAGCAAGCGCGTCGCTTCGGTGCAGCCACCAGCAGCCACATGATCAGGGCCTTGAGGGAGACGATTCAGAAGCTGGATCGAAATGCCAACACCCGCCTCACCCTCGAGGTGCTGATGTTGGATCTTCCCCGCTCCTAGGTCAGGCCCAACCTGCTCCCGCTCACGGGCAGCATCCGACTCCCTCCTGGTCCCCCTAAGGGGACGAGGGCCCGCCCCAGCCATCAGCTTACGCCTGTTGTGGCCGCGCCGGCGGAGGCCCTCCGGCTTCGTCAGGCGCTCCTGTTCATCCGGACCCGCGTCACGCGTTGTTAGGCAAGGCGGATGTGCTATAATTCCGCGTTGGTCAATGCATTGAACCTGTGAGGACGAGATGGAAAGGGAAGAAGCCGTGTGGCATAGCCGCTCCATTGACCAGGTCGCCGCGGCCTTGGAGGTGGATCTTGAGGCGGGCCTGACGTCTGAGGAAGCTGCTGCCCGCTTACAGCGCCACGGCCCCAACAGGCTGATGGAGATCCCGCGGCCGGGGTTCTGGCAGTTGCTGGTAAGGCAGTTCCAGGACTTCCTTATCCTCATCCTCATCCTGGCCGCCGGCGTTTCTTTCCTCCTTGGAGAGATGATCGAGGCGGGCGCGATCCTGGCTATCGTCATCCTCAACGCGATTCTCGGGGTGATCCAGGAGAGCAAGGCGGAGGAGGCTCTGGCCGCTCTCAAGAGGATGGCGGCCCCCGAAGCGCGGGTGATACGGGGTGGTCATCGGATCTCCATCCCGGCGCGTGAGCTGGTTCCGGGGGACATCGTATTCCTGGAGGCCGGCAGTTATGTCCCCGCGGATCTCCGGCTCATCGAGACAGCGAACCTAAAGGTCGATGAGGCCTCCTTGACCGGCGAGTCCGTGCCTGTGGAGAAGCAGGCTGATGTGGTGCTCTCCCCGGAGGCCTCCCTGGGCGATCGGCACAATCTCGCCTTTATGGGCACCACGGTCACCTACGGCCGTGGAGCCGGCATCGTGGTCGACACGGGCATGCAGACGGAGATCGGCCACATCGCCGAGATGATCCAGACATACGAGGACGAGCCCACGCCCCTGCAGCGTCGACTCGATCAACTCGGTCGCTTGCTCGGTTGGGGTACCCTGGGCATCTGTGCCATCGTCTTCGTCCAGGCCCTCGTTCAGGACACCGATCTCTCCATTCTGGTGAACCAGGGGCTGCTCCCTTACCTGGCCGAGACTCAGCAGGAGATCGTGGAGTTGTTCATCGTAGCCGTCAGCCTGGCTGTCGCTGCGGTGCCCGAGGGGCTACCCGCCGTCGTCACCATCGTTCTTGCCCTGGGGATGCAGGAGATGGTGCGTCGCCACGCGCTCATTCGCAATCTGCCGGCGGTGGAGACGTTGGGCAGTGCCACCGTCATCTGCTCCGACAAGACCGGCACCCTGACCCAGAACGAGATGACCGTCCGACGGCTTTACGTGGCCAATCTGCGCCTGGACGTCGGGGGGGAGGGCTATCAACCCAACGGCAGGTTCACCCACTACGGCGAGCTCGCCGATCCGTATGACCATCCCAAGATACTGGCCCTGCTCACCGGCGCGCTGTTGGCCTCTGATGCTTACCTCGAGCCCGACAATCCCCAGGATAAAGACGGTCAGGGCGACTCGCACTACTCCATGGTCGGCGACCCCACCGAGGGGGCCCTGGTCGTCGCAGCGGCCAAGGCTGGACTGTGGCGTGACGAGGTCGAGGACCGGCTACCCCGCGTGGCCGAGATCCCCTTCGACAGCGATCGCAAGCGTATGACCACCATTCACCGAGGCCAATCTCGGGGGTTGGAGCCGGATCAAGCTGCTCAGTACGTCGCCTATGTCAAGGGGGCCCCCGACGTGGTCCTTGGCCTATGCGATGCGATCCTCGAGAACGGCGTCGACGTGCCGCTGACTCCCGCCCGTCGGACCCACATTGAGAACGTTATCCGCGACCTGGGGCGGGACGGGTTGCGGGTCCTGGCCGTGGCCTATCGCCACCTGGAGGCGGTTCCCGATCAGCTGGACCCTGATGGGATCGAGCGGGACTTGTCCCTCATTGGGCTGGTCGCGATGACTGATCCGGCTCGCCCCGAGGTGAAGTCGGCCGTGCAGAAGGCGCGCCGGGCCGGCATCCGCACCATGATGATCACCGGCGATTACCCCGACACGGCCCGGGCCATCGCTGAGGAGATCGAGCTGGTTCGCTCCGACAATGGCCGAGTGCTCACCGGAGCTGATCTCGAGGGCCTGTCCGACGAGGAGTTACTGCGCGAGATCGACGAGGTGGATGTCTTCGCTCGCGTCTCTCCTAAGCATAAGGTGCGCATCGTCGAGGCCCTCAAGGCCCGGGACCAGGTGGTGGCGATGACCGGGGATGGGGTCAACGACGCCCCGGCCCTTAAGCGGGCCTCCATCGGCGTCGCCATGGGCATCACGGGCACCGATGTGACCAAGCAGACGGCGGACATGGTGCTCACCGATGATAACTATGCCTCCATCGTCTCGGCGGTCGAACAGGGGCGCATCATCTACTCGAATATCCGTAAGTTTGTCTTCTTCCTCCTCTCCTGCAACGTGGCCGAGATCATGGTCATCTTCCTCGGCACCCTCTTCGGATGGGGCGTGCCCCTGACGGCCATACAGTTGCTCTGGCTCAACTTGCTCACAGATGGGGCCCCGGCCCTGGCCCTGGGTCTGGAGAAGGGCGATCCAGACATCATGGATCGGCCCCCGCGGCCGGTGCGCGAGCCCATCATCAACCGTCTGATGACCACCGGCATCAGCGTGCAGACCGTCGCCATCACGTCCGTGGTCTTGGCCGCCTTCTACATCGGCAGGATGTGGGACCCGGGGAGTCCCGCGCTGGGTCAAACCATGGCCTTCGTCACCCTCTCAGCCTCAGAGCTGGCCCGTGCCTACACGGCGCGCTCGGAACGGGCCTCTCTCTTCCGTATCGGTGTCTTCACGAACAAGTACATGCAGGCCGCCGTGGCCCTCTCCGTCGTACTACTCCTTTCCGCGGTCTATGTCCCCTTCCTCCAGCCGATCTTCGACACCATCTCCCTGGGGACCCGCGAGTGGTTAGTGATGCTCCCGCTCCTTCTGGTGCCCGCGGTGATCGCCGAGATCACCAAGGCC